>JAYWAC010000215.1:0-4243 GCA_043782755.1 Pseudomonadota bacterium
ACAGGGTCAGCCAATTCGCCTTGGCCGCCGCGGCGCAGGCGGTAATGGAGGCAGATCTCGATTTCGAAACCTGCGACCGCGAGCGGGCGGGTGTCTTTATCGGCACTGGCATGGGCGGCGCGCAGACCACCGATGAAAGCTATTGCACTTTTTATGCAGAAGGGTGCGAACGAGTGAAGCCCTACAGCGTCCTGATGGCGATGAACAACGCCGCTGCCGCCTGGATAGGCATTGAATACCAGCTTAAGGGGCCGAATCTGACCTACTCAACCGCCTGTTCATCGTCGGCGGTGGCCATCGGTGAGGCTGCTAGGCGCATCTCCAGTGGCGAGATCGATGTCGTCATCGCCGGCGGCGCGGAAGCTCCCCTCACCGATGGGACACTCGCGGCATGGAATAGTCTGAAGATTCTGGCCCGCGAAGACCCGCAAGACCCGGGCGCTTCCTGCAAACCCTTCGCCTACGACCGTTGTGGGCTGGTACTAGGCGAAGGCGCGGCCATGGTGGTGCTGGAAGACTGGCAGCGGGCGGTGGATCGTGGCATTCCTATTCATGCCGAGCTGGTCGGATATGGTCTGCACACCGACACTGCTCACATTACTCGCCCGAGTGTCGACGGACAGGCTGCGGCGATGCGAAAAGCGCTGGCATCGGCGGCACTCGAGCCCGAGTGCATTGGATATATCAACGCCCATGGTACCGGCACGCAGGCTAACGATGTGGTGGAAACCGCTGCAATCAAACATGTTTTCAAAACGCACGCAGCGCGAGTGCCCGTCAGTTCTACCAAGTCGATGCACGGTCATCTGCTCGGTGCTGCAGGAGCACTGGAGTTTGTGGCGGCGGTATTGACGCTCGAAAGGCAGCGCATTCCGCCAACCATCAACCTGTGCAGGCCAGACCCCGCCTGTGACCTCGACTATGTCCCTAACGTCGCGCGCAGTGACGGCAATCTGTCTGCGGTGATGTCGAATTCCTTTGCCTTTGGTGGCACCAATACAGTGCTTATCTGCCGCGCTTCATGGCTTTAGTTCGCCGTAGTTATCGCTAATTCGAAGGTAGCGGGCATTTGTGGATCAGACCATTTACGCGCATTCAAGTCATCTGTGCCGCGCAGTTGCAGCGCAGTCTAGCCCGTCGTCCGGCCGCTGTGTGCATTTCCTGTGGAGGATCAAGATTGTACTTCGGAACCAATGTGTACATAGCTACCACCGGCAAGTGGAAGTTTTGAAGCGTTGCCTTAAACACACCAGCAGCCGTCTCAAAATTAGGCGAACGCAATAATTGTGAGACGGATTCCACTCGAATGTTCGACGCGCGATAGCAGTGTGACCTCAATACCAGCCTCAATCGAAGCACCGCGAGCAGCGGGAACGAAGTGGATAGGCTTCGCGATGATGTGCGTTGGTATGTTCATGGCGGTTCTCGACGTACAGGTGGTAGCGACCTCATTACCGACTATCCAGACAGCGCTGCACATTGCGCGGGAACAAATGAGTTGGATTCAAACGGCATATGTCACCGCAGAGGTCATCGCTATTCCGCTGACGGGGTTTCTGACCCGTGTGCTGAGCATGCGCGGCTTGTTCGTTATTTCCGTGTCTCTGTTTACGCTGGCTTCAATCGGGTGTGCGGAGAGCGGGAGCTTCGGCTCGTTGATTATCTGGCGTGTCTTGCAGGGGCTAGCGGGTGGGACCTTGATCCCGACTGTCTTCTCGGCAGTGATCTTGCTCTTCCCGGCTTCGCGTCAAGCGCTCGCAACCATGTTTGCCGGTGTTCTTGCCCTGTTGGCGCCAACCATTGGCCTGTTTGTCGGCGGCTGGATCACCAGTATGTACTCTTGGCATTGGCTGTTTTTTATCAACGTTGGGCCGGGAATGGTCGCCGCGATCGTGGCCGTAATCACACTGCCTAAGGCGCCGTATCGATTTCATGAAGTACGAACGTTGGACTTGCCCGGCGTACTCTTGATTGCAGTAGCCCTCGCCACCCTCGAAGTTGCGCTCAAAGGAGCACCAGCGCAGGGCTGGTTTCCCCCGAGGTGGGCGGACTTCTTATCCTCAGCGCTGCAACTGCATGCGCTTTCGTGCGCCGTTCACTGGTTGTCCTTCACGCGCTGATTGACCTGCGACATTTCGCCGATCGTAACTTCGTGATTGGCTGTACGTTGAGTTTCATTCTAGGCATCGCTCTGTTCAGCACGGTCTATCTCATGCCGACATTCCTCGCCTTCGTCAGATACCACGATGCGCTTGCTATCGGATCCATCATGCTGGTCACTGGATGCGCTCAGTTGCTATCGGCACCACTTGCGGTAGTGCTGGAAAAGCGATTGGATGCCCGCCTCCTTTGTGTTTTGGGTTTTGCTGCGCTAACTAGCGGACTGGCCCTAAGTGCTTTGCAGACCCCGCGAAGTGATTACGATGAATTGTATTGGCCGCAGATCATCCGCGGTGTGGCCTTCATGTTCTGTTTGCTCCCGCCGACGCGCTTGGCGCTTGGTCATCTGCGTGCGGATCAGGTGCTCGATGCAAGCGGTCTTTTCAACTTGATGCGGAATCTAGGCGGCGCCATTGGATTGGCGTTGGTTGACACGGTTGTTTACAGCCGCGCGAGTGTGCACGCGCTCACAATTGCTGATCGGCTGCGCGCCGGTGACATCGAAACGGCGCGCCTTGTCGGGCTCCCGATCGCGAGGTTTGTGGCGCGAACGAGCGGGGCTCCGAACCCAATGATGGAGGCGATGGTACGTCCTTATGTCGAAGCCGCCGCCATGACCCAGGCCAACAACGACGCTTGGCTCGTGATCACATTGCTGACTGCGACAGGATTGCTCGTGTTGCTATTTACTCGGCGTTTGCCAGCGGAGTAATAGCAGTTCATCGATAGACCCCGCTGTCGTGGGCGACTGATGATGACCTTCGTTCAAATCATGAAGAAGCGCATCGGTAACAAACAGCGTATAGGAAACGTCGATGTTTGCGGCAAGTCCGTGGGCACCCATAAGTCGTGCCTCGCGGACTGGCCGGGCCGGCGTCGTCGCTTGGGGTCACAGGTTTTGAAGCCTCGATGCTCGCGATCTTTTTAAGACAGACGCTACTGTCCGCGATGACTTCGAGCTGCCAATACCTCAGACGAATAGGGGTTCGTGTTCGAGAATATTCGAGCTAAGCTATGCAGATTCAATTGGGCGCCGCAGGCGTCTCGCGCTCTGGGTGACGATGTTTCGCGATGGCTGCGATGAACCGTTTTGCCTTATTTGCTACCTCGTCGAGTTCCGCCATAACAATACCGGCGTCAATCGCGCCCGACGACCCGGCAACGGGAAGGCCTGCTCGAGCAAGCAAGCTCTTAGCACCGGCGAAGGCGAATAGCGTTTTTCCGTGGCGATACTGGTTACTGATGAATTCCATAGTCTGGCCATGGCACGCCAGCAGTGCCACGCCAGCTTCTCCATCAGGAAGCACGACGGCATCGAATAAGACCGGCGCGGAATTCTCCAAGGTCGCGGTGGCCTCTAGCGGCGTAGCATCGCTGGTTTGTAGGCTACCCAACCGGGGTGCAATGATCGAAGGCACGGCACCGGCGGCGATGAGGAGCGTTTGCATGGTCGCAAGCGACGCGCCGTTCACGCCGTCCGCTGCAAGTATTGCCACTTTGCGGGTTCGAATTCCGCCATCGCCGGGCAGCGCAGTCAGCGAAAGGGCCGGAGAATGCGTGATTTCTGGCTTGGCCGGTTTTTGCATAGCTTTCGGCATTGCCTTCGGAACCACCATGCCCAGCCCCTCCGCAACTGCCTTGGCCAGTTCGGCGGAGACGTTCACGAGCGACGCGAGCATGCGTTCGCGGATCGCAGGCACTGTCAGCTTGCTCAGTTCAAAGCGAAAGCCGCCGACGATATGCGCCTTCTCGACGGCCGTCTGGCTTTCGTAGAACAGTGTCGCTTGCGTGTAATGGTCGGCGAACTTCTCAGGCTTGCCGCGCAGTTTGTCTTGGTCTACTGGCTGGGGGAAAGAGACGAACCCGGCAGCGCCGGCCTGGAAGGGGCACCCGCCACCGAGTGAATTGGGTTCATAGGCGACGCGGCCTCGCGGGATGGATTGCCGATGCAGCCCGTCGCGCTGATTATTATGTACCGCTGCCAGGGGAGCGTTGATCGGAATTTCATGGAAATTGACGCCGCCGAGGCGCGTGATCTGGGTGTCGATGTAGGAATGGATACGCCCGGCCAGCAGGGGGTCAT
>JAYWAC010000216.1:0-11224 GCA_043782755.1 Pseudomonadota bacterium
TGTCAGACTGAAGTCTGACCCACAAAATCAGCGCTTGCGCGCGCGCGCAATCCCAAAGCCATGCATCACACTCAAGCCGTCACGCCGGTCGGCGCAGTAGCGCGCTTCCAGATCGAGATCGCGCTGCACGTCGATGAGTTCGAAGCCGACCCGTGTCAGCAAGGTCTCGAGCTGCTCCGGTGTGTGATAGCTGATGTAGCGTTCGCCCATGCGCGCCGTCACCACACGGGTCAGGGACAACACATGGCTGCGGCTCTGCTGCAAGGCAAAGCTCGGCAGCAGGAAATCGAACACCAGCTCACTGCCGGGGGCGCTCAAGGCCGCCAGATGTTGCAGGGTGTCGGCAATCGCGCTGGCGGTGAGGTAGTAGATCACGCCTTGCCAGGCAAAGAAGCTCGGCTGACTGGCATCGAAGCTCGAGTGCGCGAGGCCTTCGCTCAGATTCTCCCGTTCGAAATCGACTGGCACGGCTTCGAAATCCGGCAGCGGCAGGCGTGCGCCGCTGCCGGCCATGCGCGCGAGTTTGACTGCCTGGGTGGCAGGGTGATCAACCTCGATGATGTTGACGCCGCGCAGCCAGTCGGGACGGCGCAACGCGATGGAATCGAAGCCGGCGCCAAGCAGCACATACTGGCGCCCACCGCCGGCAACAAAGGCCTTGAGGTCATCGACCGTCAATTGATCGCGCACCAGAATCCAGCCATGCACCGGTCGCAGCGCGCCAAGCAGACCACGCACTATTGGCCAATAGAGCAAGGGATTGCAGGCCACCGCCCGCCACAGCGGGCTGGTCAATTGCGCGGCGTAAGGATCGGCGAATACCAGCGGCGTGTCATAGCGCAAGTGACAGGCGCGGATGGCGGCTGTCGCTTCGGCGGTGCGGCTGTGATTGCGGTGGAGCATGGCGCCGGTATTCTAGCCATAATCCCGGCTGACTACGGGCGGCCCTCACCTGATCGGACGAGTGCCTGCCAGCGACCCATGAATTCGAACGCAAGACCCGGAGTGCCGACGGCGACGGCAGGCGCGAACATGGCCCCAAGCACGGCCCCAGCTATCTTCATGGGCCGCTAACCGGAGGTCGAGATCATGCAGGCATTGAACACCATAGCAACCGCGAGCCCGCCACACTTCGACGACGACGAGTCGCGCTGGGCTGCGGTCGTGGCGCGCGACGCGCGTGCCGACGATTGTTTCTATTACTCGGTGCGCACCACCGGCGTGTATTGCCGGCCGTCCTGCGCAGCGCGTCTCGCACGGCGCGAGAACGTCGCCTTCCACCTCAGCACCGCCGCCGCAGTGGCGGCCGGCTTTCGAGCCTGCAAGCGCTGTCAGCCCGACCAGGCACCGCGCGCGGTGCGCCAGGCGGCGCTGGTCGCCGAAGCTTGTCGTCTGATCGAGAGTGCCGAACAGCCGCCCGATCTGAATGCGCTGGCGAATAGCGCGGGCTTGAGTCCGTTTCACTTTCATCGCGTCTTCAAGCGCGTCATCGGTATCACGCCCAAGGCTTACGCCGACGCGCGGCGCGCAGCGCGTGTGCGCGACGGTCTCGAGGCCGGCGACAGCGTGACCCGCGTGGTCTACGACGCCGGCTTCAACTCTAACGGTCGCTTCTACGATCACGTGCCACGCACGCTCGGCATGCAGCCGACCCGCTTTCGCGCCGGCGGTGCGGGCGAAACCATCCGTTTCGCGGTCGGGCAATGCGTGCTCGGCGCGATCCTGGTCGCCGCCACTGCGCGCGGCATCTGCACTATCGAACTTGGCGATGATCCGACCACACTGCTGCGCGATTTCGAAGCGCGCTTCAAGGCCGCCACACTCAAAGGTGGCGATCGTGAATTCGAACAATGGGTGGCACGTGTGGTGGGCTTCGTCGAACGACCAACGCTCGGTCTCGATCTGCCCCTGGATGTACGTGGTACTGCGTTTCAGGCGCGGGTCTGGCAGGCGCTCTGTGCGATTCCGGCCGGCCGCACCGCGAGCTATGCCGACATCGCCAGCAGTATCGGCGCGCCGCGCGCGATGCGTGCCGTGGCGCAGGCCTGTGCCGCCAATCCGGTTGCGGTTGCGATCCCCTGTCATCGCGTGATCCGCAATGACGGCGCGCTGTCCGGTTATCGTTGGGGCGTTGAGCGCAAGCGCGCGCTGCTGGCGAGCGAAGCGCGCAGTGAACGCTGAACTCTCGGTCATCACGCGGGCCATCGACTGGCAGTGTGTCGCGAGTGATCTCGATGCGAGCGGTGCAGCGCTGCTGCCCGCGCTACTCGATGCGGCACAGTGCGCCGGCTTCACCGCGCAATACGATGAAGCCGATGCATTTCGCAGTCGCGTGGTGATGGCGCGCCATGGCTATGGTCGCGGCGAGTATCAATACTTCCGCTATCCATTGCCGCCGACGATCGCCGAACTACGCGAACAGCTCTATCCACCCTTAGTACCCATAGCCAATCGCTGGTATGAGCGCATGAATCTCGCGCCACGCTTTCCTGAACGTCATGGCGATTTCATCGCGCGCTGTCATGCCGCCGGTCAGCAACGCCCGACCCCCTTGCTGCTGCGTTATGGCGCGGGTGACTACAACCATCTGCATCAAGATCTCTACGGCGAACATTTTTTTCCGCTGCAGGTCGCGGTGTTGTTGTCCGCGCCCGGGCAGGACTTCGAAGGCGGGGAATTTGTCTTGACCGAGCAGCGCCCGCGCCAGCAATCGCGGGTCGAAGTGATACCACTGCAACAAGGCGACGCCGTAGTGTTCGCCGTTAACCATCGACCACAGAGCGGCACGCGCGGTGACTATCGTGTCACCATGCGCCACGGCGTCAGTCGCCTGCGCAGCGGGCGACGCCATACGCTCGGCATCATTTTTCACGACGCCTTGTAAAGCAAAGGCCCGCCGCAAGATCGCCGTAGCGAACCCGGGGCGGGCCTCGTTCCGAAGGTTCTTAAGCGAACGCCGGCATCACTTCCTTGACCAGCAACTCCTGCGTGTCAGGCGTGGCCGGGAACACAATGTAGTAAGTCACGCCAGTACTGGCGATGCGCTCTTGCAGCTCGCACTTCACTTCTTCCGGCGTACCGAGCAGAGCAACTGGGGCACGCTGCGCGGCTTCGTAGCTGGGGAAGCCGAGCTGTGACGCGAGCTGACGCAGGCTTGGATCGTGCTTGTCGTGCGACAAGCCCAGCATCAACAGGCCGCCGAGTTCCATAGTCGCGGGGTCGCGATCGGCTTGACGCATAAAGTCATGCAACAGCGCGATGCGACGCTTGAGTTCCGGCATGTCGAAACGCAGGGTTGCGGCCGGATCGTTGACGAAATCCTTGCCGTTACCGGTAGGCGGAATGAGATTGATGATCGAAGCCTCGCGTGCTGCGATGCGCAGCAGGCCAGTGCCCGAGCCACCCAGCATGATCGGCGGATAGGGCTTGGAGAGCGGCTGCGGGTTAGCGTAGAGATCCTTGATCTCGAAATGCTCGCCGCGATAGTTGGGCAAGTCTTGCGTCCACATCGCTTTCAACACTTGAATGGTTTCATCGAGCTGAGCGAGACGCTCCTTCAAGGGTGGAAAGGCATAGCCGGCGGCAAGATATTCCTTGTCCTGCCAGCCGGCACCGAGGCCCATGATCAGACGGCCACGGCTGACGTGATCGAGCGTCGCGGCGATCTTGGCCAGCAGCGGCGGCGTACGGAAGGAAGCCGCCACCACCGCCGGCGCGAGACGAATCTTCGACGTTACTGCGGCCACCGCCGTCAGAATAGTGAAGCATTCGTTCTGCGGTGTTTGAGGCGTGCCCAGCGGCGAGAAGAAATGATCGTTGGTCGACACTGAATACAGTCCGTCGCGCTCGGCGCGCAGCGCGGCCGCCATCGCTTCGTTCACGTCGCCGGTCGGCAGGAAAACACCCAATCGAACTGGATACACGTTAAACCCCTCTTGCTCGTTAGTGATGATGGCGAAAAGGCGCGGCTCGACTGCCGGCACGCGCAGGGCACATGCGCTGCATTGTGCCGCAGAGCGTCGCCGCACACACCGCTACGAAAGGCGTATCAGACAGCCTGTGCGCCAGGCCGTCCGTCCTCGACCACGAAGGAGGCCAAGCTGCGGCACGCAGTGTCGAGCTGCGTGACATCGTCGAGACCGCGCAGATCGGCCTGCAGGTACCGAGGTCCGCAGGCCATGCGCAGATAACCGCGCGGTCCAGTCCGGCCGTAGCGGATGTGCGGGTTCTCGTCACGGATCGCGGCAGCCAAGGCTTCGGGTATCGGGTTCGAGCTTATCGCTGTCGTGACGAACTCGGTCGCGACGACCGGCGATGCGGCACGCGCGTAGTCCGCTTTCAAATCCGTCACCCAGAACGAATGCACGTCGCCACCGAGGAAGACTGGATTGCGCGCAGCGCTGTCGGCGGTGGCTGTCAATAAGCGACGACGTGCGGCCGGATAACCATCCCAACCATCGGAAAAAAACGCCTCGCCCGCGCCACGCTTGCTGTCCGCTTGCGCCATCAAGGTCGTCTGTCCGACCACGTTCCAGTGCGCGTGACTGGCATTCATCTGCTGCGCAAACCATTGCTCCTGGCGTGCGCCGAGAAAGGTCTGCTGCTCGGCCAGCCGCGCGGTGCAGTTCTCGATGGTGGTCGAACCGCCGCGCCCCGGCGGCGGGCAGGGTTGTCGACTGCGATACTGGCGACCGTCAAGCAGAGTGAAACGCAGCAACGGGCCATAGTCGACGCCGGTGTAGATGCACATATCGGGACCGAAAGGCAGCATCGCGCGCGGCAGTGGCATGTGTTCGTAATAGGCACGATAAGCATTGGCGCGACGCCGCAGAAACCAGCTCGGATCGTCGTTGTTCTCCGAGTACGCGCCGGCATAGTCGTTCTCGACGTCATGATCGTCCCACACCATGAGCCAGGGACAGGCCGCATGGGCGGCTTGCAGATCGCGGTCACTGCGGTATTGCGCATGGTGCATGCGGTAATCACTGAGCGTGAATGGCTCGCGGCCGGCATGATGCCGCACAGGGACGGTATGGGCCGCACTCTCGTAGATGTAGTCGCCCACATGCAGCACCAGATCGAGCTGGTCAGCCAGCATGTGACGATAGGCCGCGTAGTAGCCGGTCTCGTAGTGCTGACAGGACGCCACCGCGAAACGCAGACCATCGATTATTTGGTCATGGCGGGGCGCGGTGCGCAGACGGCCCGTCACGCTGGTCGCGTCACCGCAATGAAAGCGATAGTGGTACCAGCGCCAGGCTTGAAGACCGTTCACTTCGACGTGCACGCTGTGCGCCCAGTCGGCTTGCGCATAGGCAACGCCGCGCGCAACGATAGTCTTGAAGCCTTCGTCGGCTGCCACTTCCCATTGCACCGGGATCACCGCCTCTTCAATGCCACCGTTCGGCGTCAGCGGCTGCGGCGCGAGACGCGTCCATAGCACCGCGCCGTCGGCCGTCGGATAACCGCTGGCCACGCCGAGGGTGAAGGGATAGCTAGGCCATACACGGGATGCGGCGCGGGCGCGCGCGAATGGCAAGAAGGTCGCGCCAGCGAGAGAGGCACGCAGAAAGTCACGGCGAGAGTGGCGGCTGATCGATTTGATGGTCATGCCATTCTTCGTAGGTGCTAATTCATTCGCACATTACATTGTATGGCGGAATCACCAGGGGCGCGCCATTGAATGTGCGAATGGTCGCACCTACAACGCACGGTTGAATTCCGCCGTCCCTCACTCCTCATGCGCAACACGCCGAATAATGTAACCGCCGGAGCGCTCATCCAGCTCTAGATCAAGATGACCGCGCGCCTGTGCCTCTTCCAACAATTTGTTGAACGAACGCACGCCGTAATAGCTCTCGTTGAATTCCGGACGGCGGCGCTTCAAGGCCTGCTTGATCATCGATCCCCACAGAATGCCTTCCTCACCACGCTCGGCATGCATGGCATCGGCGGTTTCGATGATGAGATCGATGCCGGCCTGCAGACGATCGTCTTCCTTGGCCTTGGGCAGCTCGGCCGCCACTACTCCGTTGGCGACATTGCCGCTCGCGACCGGCGCGACCTTCTTGGCCGGCGTGCGACGACGCTTGCGGCGGCTGATTTCCTCTTCACGCACGAGGTCATCATAAAAAATAAATTCGTCGCAGTTGCGCATCAGAAGATCGGAGGTCGAATTCTTCACACCCACGCCGATCACGGTCTTGGCGTTCTCGCGCAGCTTGCTGACCAGTGGCGAGAAGTCCGAGTCGCCGCTGATGATGACGAAGGTATCGACGTGAGACTTGGTGTAGCAGAGATCCAAGGCATCGACCACCATGCGAATATCGGCCGAGTTCTTGCCGGACTGACGGGCATGGGGGATCTCGATCAATTCAAACGCTGCCTCGTGCATCTGTTCCTTGAATTCCTTGTAACGGTCCCAGTCGCAGTAAGCCTTCTTGACCACGATGCTGCCCTTCACCAGCAGCCGTTCGAGCACCCGCGCGATATCGAACTTCGCGTACTTGGCGTCGCGCACGCCGAGGGCAACGTTCTCGAAATCGCAGAACAGCGCCAGGATCAGATCCTCGTTATTAGTCATGGGCAAATTTCCACCGTGATGATAGGACGCGCGACGCAAGCTGGCGCGGTTCCCGGCATGTTAACAGGCTCGCGTCTCGCAGCCGCCGGCGACGCGCGACGAATACTGTTGCGCGTACGGCGTCATGACTGAACATCGCCCTGTTATCCAAGTAGACGAGCATGCGCGCCTGCGTCAGCGCGGCCGGTCGAAGTCCGGCGAGAAGCGAATGTTGTCCTTGGCCATGCCATCGAGCACCACCTGCATACCGCCCGATTTGATTATCCATTCCAGACGGTGGTCGCGATATTCGCGCTTGAACAAGCCCTGCCGCACCAGCTCATCCAGGCCTTCAAGCGTTGGAATGGCGTCGGCCGCCTCAGCGGCGGTTCGCGCCACCGCCGGCCTGGCGTTGACGCGGGCCAGCCAGGCCGCGAGGGGCGTATCGGCTTCGGGCGGCAGACCGAAACTCGCCGAGCAATTGATGTAGGGCACGACGGATAAATCAGCCCAGCCGAAAGTGTCACCGCCGAACCATGGTGCGCTACCTAGTTCAGCATTCAACCAGCGTCGCCAGGCGGCGGTCTGTGCGGCCGCTTTGGCGCGCAACTGTCCGGCCAGTTCGTCATTAATGCGGCCCATGAAGCGGATCTCGATCAAGCCCCAATTGATGGCCTCGTAATGGGTGTCCATGGCGTCTTCAATCATGCGCGCGCGGGCCCTTGCCGCCGCTGTGCGTGGTAGTAAGGGCGGCGCCGGCCATTTTTCCTCGATGTATTCAAGGATGATGGTCGAGTCGAAGATCCGCGTCTCGCCGTCGATCAGCGCGGGCACTTCGATGCGCGGCGAAGCCTCGGCAAAATCCGCGCGATAGCCCGCGCCACTGCCGAGGCCGTCAGGAATACTCAGCTCGAAAGGCAAGCCTTTTTCGCGCAGCGCGATCTTGACCTTCTGGGCATAGGGCGAAAGCGGGTGTTCGAAGAGGATCATGCGGTGCTCCATAAGATTGAAGTCATGGCTTACGAGAAGAACGCGAAGCGCAGGGCGGGCCCGCGCAGGCGGCCAGATGGCCGCGCCAATTCCGACAAGCGCCGCGCCCACCCACTCCGTATACTGTGGCGCCATCATGGCCGATTTTGATCAAGATCTCGCGCGGGTCCTCACCCGCGTCATGCCGGAATTCGTTTCCCTCGAACGCTGTGCGCGCTTGTCGGGCGGCGCCAGTCAGGAAACCTATGCGGTGGACATCAGCACTCGCGAGGGTCCACGCCGTCTCGCGCTGCGCCGCGCACCCGGCGGTGGCACCGATACCCGCGACTATGGCGGCCCCGGTCTCGCCATCGAAGCGCGACTCATGACCCTGGCCCGCGACGCCGGCGTGCCAGCCCCCGAAATTTTGCATGTCCTCGATGCCGGCGACGGACTCGGCGACGGCTTCGTCATGGAATGGTTGAGTGGCGAGACGCTCGGCGCACGTATCGTCAAGGGCGAGGAGTTCGCCGCCGTGCGCAAGCGCCTCGCCTATCAATGTGGCGAGATCGTGGCGCGCATTCATGCCATCGATGTGCAAGCCCATGGCTTGACCGAACATCTCGAACGCCTCACGCCGGCCGCCTTCGTCAAACGCCAGTGGGACTACTATCGCAAGCTCGGTACGCCGCAGCCGATGATCGATTTCACTGCGCGCTGGCTGCTCGAACATCTGCCGGCGGATCGTCCCTTGACCCTGGTACACAACGACTTCCGTAACGGCAATCTCATGGTATCGCCGAGCACAGGCGTGGTCGGCGTGCTCGATTGGGAAGTGGCTCACATCGGCGACCCGATGCGTGACTTAGGCTGGATTTGTACCAACTCTTGGCGCTTCGGCCAGAGCCAGTTGCCGGTCGGCGGCTTTGGCCTGCGCGAAGACTTGTTTGCCGGTTACGCCGCCGTCAGCGGCCAGCCAGTAGACGTTGAGCACGTGCGCTTCTGGGAAGTGTTTGGTTCTTTCTGGTGGGCGGTCGGCTCATTGATCATGGCCGAACATTATCGTCATGGCCCTGATCGCACGGTTGAACGTCCGGGCATCGGCCGCCGCAGTTCGGAATGCCAAATCGATTGCGTGAATTTGATCATGCCGGGCAGCGTGAGCGCTGCCACCGACACTGCGCCACTCGGCGCCGAACTGCCGCGCAATGATGAACTGCTGGTGAGCGTGCGCGACTTCCTGCGCGAAGATGTGATGGCCGCGACCAGTGGCCGTACGCAGTTCATGGCCCGCGTCGCCGCCAATTCACTCGATATTTTGTTGCGCGATATGAGTTTGGGCCCGAGCTTGCGTGCGGCGGAGCAGCGGCGCTTAGTGGCGGTGATGGGTCATGACGGCGCGCGCGAAGCGCTGCGCTTCGAATTGGTGGAAAAATTGCGCGATGGCTCGATGGCGCTCGATCAAGCGGGCCTCGTTGAGCATCTGCGCGCGACGGTGATCGGGGAGCTGGCGGTCGACCAGCCGAATTATTCAGGGTTCAAGAATGCGATGACGGGCGGCGGGGCCTAGTGCGTTGTGCCGATGGAGGGGCAACGCCGTTGCTGTAACGGTGATTGGCGTTCGCGGCGCCACCATGTCGCCGCGAACGCACGCCATGGACCGTCAGCCGTGCTTACGGCGGCGGCTCGCACCGACGCCGGTCAGAGCAAGCGTGACCAGTGCGAGCGAACCCGGCTCCGGCACGTCGAAACCATGACCTGTGATCCGAACTTTACCCGCCAGCGTGGTCGCCACGCCTGCATTGTCGGTATCGACAACGGTCAGGCCACCCACCTGGCCGAAAGAATTATGCGTCGGGTCGTTCATGTCATCGTTGGTCAAGCCAGGAAATAACAGGCTGCCTGCGGCCGTCAACGAATACGGCGCCGTGGTGTTCACTGACGTTACCACCACGGGCAGAAAGCCGAAGGTATTGGGGTTCGGCCCGAGGGTGTCTGCGAGACAGAAGCCGGAAGATGGCGAGCATTCCGATAGTGCGAGCAGGCCACCACCATTGTTGACGAAAGTGGCGATGTCTGCCTTGCGGGTGATGAGTCCATCGAGTTCGCTTTGTGTCAGCATGCCGCCAAAGGACGACGCAATGCCGATGGCTTCATACGCTGAGAGATTGACGCTGGCAAATCCGGCGGCATCGACCCAGTCGAATTCACTGCCTTGAGTGAGACCTATTGATGTCAGCCCAGCCTCGCCGACACGGTGGCCTGCGGTCGGCGACAGAAAACTCTCGACCCACAGAAATTTCTTTGTGACGTTGGTGTAGGCCCCGCTAGTGACGAAATCCAATCCCGCTTTCAACAGATCCTGCGCATGCACACTGTCCTGTGCGTGAAAATCGGGATCGTGACCGGTCAGAAAAATCGGACCAGCCGAAGCCGACTGTGCAGCCAATAGGGCGAGACCAGCTACCGCAGCAGCGCGGACCGAAGTGCAATGTGATTTGTTCATGTGCGTCCCCGTAACTTTTGAATGAGTGATTAAACTCGATATCACCCATCGTGCAATGAGGATCTGGTTTACTACCTGCAAACAATCGTTAAACGGTGGGGTGGGTCGACAGAATCGATATCTCTCGCGGCACGCCGCAGTGGCTGCCGGTCAATCCAGGATCAGAGGCTGTTCGAGCCAGACTGTGCAATAGCCCATTGTCCCTGCAACCCTGCCGTCCAGCCATCGGTCCTGCGTCCGCTACCGATGTATTCAGCGGCCGCCGTGAAGTAGTGTCGCTGACCGAAACTGGCCGTTCTCGAGCGCTTGATCTGGCCTGGAAATAAGCCGCCACTCACATAGTAAACACCCGCGCCAGTAGACACGGACTGCTTTACCGCGCCGCCCTGACCGTAAACCGCACGGTATCCAGCACCCGTTCCGCCTCGCGCAGTTCGAGACGGTGATAGCCCGGCACCGGAAACCAGGCAAGCGGGCTGTCGGCCGCTCCCAGCATTTGCCTGTCAAGATAGAAATGCGCGCCAGCACTGGCACCGCGACTACTGATCGTGACCTGTTGACGGCGCATGGGAATGTCCGGATCGAGCGCGATTATTACACCGTTGGCTGGGCTCGCGATCTGCGGACTGCGGAGGGTGGGTGGCGCAAGTTCGACGTGCTGCATCTCGGTGCCGGCGAGAAACCATTCCTGTCGCGGTGACTCGATGGCGGGCGCGAATTCGATATCGCGCACCACCACATTAGCCGGTGGTGTCGGCGCGGGTGGCGGGGCACCATTGTGCAAGGCCATCATGATCGCGGCCCAGGCGGGTGCCGCGCCGCTGACGCCCGACACGTTCTGCATCGAGTCACCCTCGAAATTGCCGACCCACACCGCCACCGTGTAGCGCGTGCTGTAACCGACACACCAATTGTCGCGCATGTCCTTGCTGGTGCCGGTCTTGACCGCGCTCCAGAACGGCAGCGCCAACGGACTGTCGAGCCCGAAAGTGATGGCGCGCGCAGCCGCATCGGCCAGCACTTCGTCGATCAGGAAAACAGCACCGGCGTCCATGATTTGTGTACTCGCGTTCGATGCAGCGGCCGGGTCTAAATAGCTGATCCCAATTGTCAGTCACCTATGCGCGAGCCAAGGCATGTTGGTTACCGGGAAAGGGCTGGGCGACCTTGAGGAAGCGTCGCACGGC
>JAYWAC010000217.1:0-29271 GCA_043782755.1 Pseudomonadota bacterium
GAGGGGCGTTGGATTCTCTGCGGGCTTTCTATCTGCTCATTACTAGGCCTCTACCACGCCACCTCTCTATTTCTTTGTGGGTCAGACTTCAGTCTGACCCACAAGGGCAAGCTCGGGGAGCGAGGCTGCACGAAGATGCCAATGCATTGGGTGTAGCTCTGAATCGGCTCATCTCCACAGGCCGCGATGGCGCTTGTTCCGCGCTATTGCCGCCCGCGCGTTACTACGCTCTGTGCCACGATATAGGGCGACCAATGCCACAGTCGAGTGAGTATCTCGAGATAGAACCAAGCGCTTGATTGGATATATCAGTTGCAGACCTACACCCAATGAATTCGCGCCTACAAATTGATGGTCTAACGGCTCACCAGCATCCCATCCAACTCCGCTAACAAACTCGCCGTCGTCTCCCAATCAATACACGCATCCGTGATCGACACGCCATACTGCAACACCCCTGCGCCGGGCTTGAAAGACTGATTGCCCCAGCCAATGTTGCTTTCGATCATGAGGCCCATGATGCCGGCCTCGCCGGCCGCACGACGGGCCACCACTGCACGCGCCACCGCCGTCTGACGCGCTGGGTCCTTGGCCGAATTGCCGTGACTGCAATCGATCATGATGGCGAGCGGCAGCGTCTGTTGCGCGAGACGTTCACGACTGGCGGCAACTACCTCGACACCATAATTCGGCTGCGTGCCGCCGCGTAGGATGAGATGGGCCTGGGCATTACCGCGGGTGCGGATCACGGCCGTACGACCATCGCTGTCGATGCCGAGGAAATGATGGGGACTGCGCGCGGCCAGGATCGCATTGATGGCAACATCGATACTGCCATCCGTGCCGTTCTTGAAACCGCAGGGCGCCGACAGTCCGCTGGCCATTTCTCTATGGGTCTGAGATTCGGTGGTGCGCGCACCGATAGCATACCAGCTGATTAAATCACCCAGGTACTGCGGCACCACCGGGTCGAGCGCTTCGGTGGCGGCCGGCATGCCAGCTTCGGTCAGCTCCAGCAGAAAGCCGCGCGCGGCGCCAAGACCGTGTTCGATGTCGAAGCTATCATCGAGATGCGGATCGTTGATATAGCCCTTCCAGCCCGTCGTGGTGCGCGGCTTCTCGAAATAGACCCGCATCACGATCAGCAGATGGTCCGACACTTGTGTCGCGAGTCTGCTCAGGCGCGCGGCGTAATCGCGCGCCGCGACGAGATCGTGGATCGAGCAAGGCCCGACCACCACCAGCAGGCGCGGATCGCGTCCTTCGATGATGGCGTTGATGGCACGTCTGGTATCGACCACCGTGGCGCGCGCCCGCGCGCTCAAGGGCTGACGTGCATGGAGTTCAGCGGGCGCCGGCAAGGGTGTGACGGCGGTGACGTTGACGTCCTCCAGCGCCTCGAAGGATGCAGTGATGTGCTGGCCTGTCATGGAGCGCTCCCGGATCGCGATGGCTGGCCGCGCGCGGATGCGCGGCACGAAGGCGCCATGATATCGCGCGCGGGCCTGACTCAGCCGTTGACTACGAACTGCACGGTATTGATGGAATGCAGGTCCTGCTCGTCGCAGTCGCCGGGCATGAAGAAATGCGGTCGGCCAAAGGCAAAACCCTGCAGATAGTCGATGCCGATGCCGCGCAGCACGTTGGCGATGTCATGGTTCTCGACAAACTCGGCCACGGTGCGCATGCCCATCAGGTGGGCGATGTCATTGACCGCCCGCACCATGGCAAGCGAGATGGGATTGTCGGCGATGTCCTTGATGAAGCTGCCATCGATCTTGAGAAAGTCGACCGGCAGGCAACGCAGGTAGTCGAAGGACGCCATGCCGGTACCGAAGTCGTCGAGCGAGAACAAGCAGCCCAGCTTGCGCAGTTCACCGATGATCTCGCCGACCTGGGCGAGATTCGAGATCGCCGAGGTCTCGGTGATCTCGAAACACAAGCGCGCTGGGTTGGGGCAGTTTTTGACCCGCTCATGGACGAAGCCGATGAGACGCTCGTCGCCGAGCGATGTCCCGGACAAATTGATGGCATAGCAATCGACGCCGTGCGGATCGGCCGCGATATAGTCCGTCACGCGCTCGACCACGAAGCGATCGATGCGCGGCATCATGCCGAAACGCTCGGCGGCCGGCAGGAAGAAACCGGGCGTGACGATGTCGCCATCCTCGTCGCGCAGACGCAGAAGAATTTCCCAATGGGGTATGCCGAGCCCGGCAGAATGCAGGATGGGTTGTCGCGCGAGTAACAGACGGTTGTCGCTCATGGCCGCGTCAAGACGATTGATCCAGGCCATCTGCTGACGACGTTCCGACACGGTCGCATCTTCTTGAACATGCACGTGCACGCAATTGCGACCACGATCCTTGGCCAGGAAGCAGGCGGTGTCGGCATCGCGCAGCACATCGGTGACCGAATCGTAATCGTCGGTGACGATGGCGACGCCGAAGCTGGCCGTGACCTTGAATTGGCGACGGTCCCACAGGAAGGTGAAGTTCTCAATCATGTCGCGCAGCCGTTCGATGAGCTGCATGGATTCGTTCAGGCCAGCGTCGTAGAGCAGAATGCCGAACTCGTCACCGCCCAGTCGCGCAAGGATGTCGCCGGTCCGCACATGGGTGGCCAACATGCCAGACAGGCGCCGCAGCAATTCATCACCGGCGCCGTGGCCGCAAGTATCGTTGACCAGCTTGAACTGATCGAGATCCATACAGCACACCGCATGGGGATGACGGCGGCGCCGGCGATCGGACACGATGTGCTCAAGACGCGTCTCGAATTCGGTGCGGTTGTATAAAGATGTCAGCGCATCATGGCTGGCCTGATAGAGCAGTTTGCGCTGTGCGTGATCTTTTTCTTCGATTTCCTGCAACAGACGCTGATTGCTGTCGGAAAGCTCGGTGGTGCGCGCGGCAACACGTATCTCGAGGTCGGCATTCAGTTGCCGGATACGGTCGCGCTCCTGCTGCAGGTCGTCGAGCAGTTCGACGTTGTCCTGCTGTATAGATAGGGAATCGGACAGCGCGCGCGCCGTGCGCACGGCGCCCATCATGACCGCCAGATCGTAAGCAATGAGAAACGGCACGAAGCTGCCAAGCGCCGGATGGGAGGCCACCACCACCAGCATGGCCGCCATCACCGGCAAGGTGAACGCCAGGAAGGCGCGCAGCGAAGCGGCATAGAGCACGCTGGCCGTGCCCATCACGCCGCCGAGCACCACAATCACGGCGGCGGCCTGACGAATGTCGGCGAGATCGGGCACCAGCATGAGGCCGCCCCAGACGCAGCCCACCACCAGATTGGTCGCGGTGTAACCGAAGCGCCAGCGCGCGATGTCAGCGGAGCCCCGCACGGCACGCCGATGCAGGATCACTTCCGCCGCTCGCACCAGGGATATGGTCAGCAAAGCAGCGAACCAGCGCTGCACCGGCAAGGATGGATCCAGGGAATTCAGCAGCAAGCTCACCAGCGTAGCGGTGGCGATAGACCCGGCAATGGTGCTCGGCAACTGCGCGTGAAGCAGCTTCAAGCGTCCGACCCGGATGGCAGCCGCGCGAGCGTCGGCATCAAGGCGCCGAGCCATGGCGGGCGCGGCGCCTGTCGTCGCCCTGTCTTGCAATCGGTCCATTGTTCTCGCGCTACTTTCGACAGCTGTGCCATCGATAGCGACCAGTAGACGTCGGTCTTGAGCCTTGCTGCGCTCGACACTTGCACTTCGGCCATGGGCCGCGCGCAGCGGACTGATTCACCATCGCGCCCGCCAGCGACTTGCCCGCGACACGCTTGAGCAGACTTAAGCGGCGCGGGCGCGAGAAATCAGAGCAGCGGATCTGCGACGGGGAGATCGAGGGCAAGACGCCCCGCTGTTTCGGCGGCGCTATCGATGTCGAGAAAGGCATGGACCGCGAGCATGTTGATGTCGCGGAAATAACGTTGCAGCGGCGATTGGTCACGAAAGCCGTCGCCACCAAAGCCGCGTGCCAGATCATTGATAGCATTGCGGCACAGATCGGTGATGAAGGACGCTTTCAGTTTCATCGCGGCGCGATCGGCGATGTCGTTCTGTTCCGCGCGCACACTCATGTAGCGTTCAAGATAAGCATCGAGCAAGGTTTCCGCCGCATCGGCGGCGGCGAGACCACGCCCGAGTCGCATCTGCGCCGCCTGACAGTTGGCCGCCTTCACTGCGGTGAAGGTGCTCTGACGCGCACGGGTGCGAGCAGTGAAGGCTTGCGCTGCGCCACGTAGTGCGCCGACCAGTACCGGCACCACTTCGCACATGAGAAAAGGAATGAAGGGCTGCCGATACATCGCGCCGTGCAAGGCCTGGCCTGCGCACTTACCTTCCAGCGCAGCAATAAAAGAGGCCGCGCGATGAGCCGGTACGAAGACGTCTTCGACGCGCATGTCATTGCTGCCGGTACCGCGCATGCCGGCCACCTGCCAGGTGTCGACCAGCTCTGCTTCGGCACGCGGCACCATGAACACCCGCGGCTCAGGGGGCGCATCGCCGCCCTGCGCCACGCCCATGAACGTGATCCACTCCGCATGCACCGAGCCCGAACTCCAGGGCGTCTGGCCCGATAGACGATAACCACCATCCACCCGCTGGACTTCGCGCAGAGGCGCCGCCTGACCAGCGTTCAATAAATAAGATTTGTCGGCGAACAGTTCGCGTTGCGCTTGTTCAGGAAAGATCATCGCGCGCCACGCCGCGCCCATATAGAAGGCCGATACCCAAGCGCTGGAAGGACAGGCGGTACTCAAGATCGCGACGATATGAGACATGGTCGCCACCGGCAGTTCATGGCCGCCGTAGATCTTGGGCGTCAGGGTCGCGAGCAATCCGGCATCGATCATTTCACGCAAGCTTTCATCGAGCAGCGCGCGATTTTCTTCGGTGCGTTGCGCGCGTGCAGCGAAGCCGGGCGCAAGTTCGCGAGCGCGGCCGAGCAGTTCCTTGGATGTCAGCGTCATGATCTCCCCTTCATGCGATTGCTTAAGCCTTGTAGGTGCGAATTCATCCGCACATTCAGATAGGAATTGGCAACGGTGGCGGGTCTGTTATTGTGCGAATGAATTCGCACCCACAAAAGCAGGCAGGGCACGAGCTATAGGCTCGTGCTGGCGAACGCTCAACGCAAGGAAGCGTTGAACGCGTCGAGCGCCTTGGCGCCGGGGCACAATTCTTTGTCGCCCAGGGAATTCAGCGGTGCCTTGACGGTGCCGAGGTGGGAATGCAGGTCCTCGGGCTCGCGGTCGAGGTACAAGAGACCTGTCACCAACTCACCCCGAGCGGCATGCGCCTGCAGGTAGTTCATGGCAGCGACACGATCGTAGGCGTCGTAGTCCTCGGCAACCTTGTGCAGGCGCACCACGCTGCCGTCATGCTGCTCGATATCTTCGGCCGTGCCGGCCGCATAACTGGCGGTGATCTCTTCGCGCTTCGGAATGAAATCAAGATAGTTGACCGCTTCATTGTGTTCGCGCAGATAGTCGTAGCTCTTGGTTGAACCGCCGTGGTTGTTGAACGCTACGCAGGGCGAGAGCACGTCGATGAAAGCCGCGCCCTTGTGCTGGATAGCGGCCTTCAACAGCGGCACGAGCTGCTGCTTGTCACCGGAGAAGCTGCGGCCGACGAAGGTCGCACCGAGCTGCATGGCGACGCTCACCAGATCGATCGCGCTATCGCTGTTGACGGCGCCCTTCTTCGACTTTGAACCTGGGTCAGCGGTGGCGGAGAACTGGCCCTTGGTCAAACCATACACGCCGTTGTTCTCGACCACATACAGCATGTTGACGCCGCGCCGGATGGAATGAGCGAACTGGCCAAAACCAATCGAAGCCGAATCACCGTCGCCCGACACACCAAGATAAATCAGATCGCGATTGGCGAGATTGGCGCCGGTCAATACCGAGGGCATGCGGCCATGCACGCTGTTGAAGCCGTGCGAGCCACCGAGGAAATAGGTGGGTGTCTTCGATGAGCAACCGATACCCGACAGTTTCGCAACGCGATGGGGTTCGATGGAGAGCTCGAAGAAGGCCTGAATGATGGCGCCACTGATCGAGTCGTGGCCGCAGCCGGCGCACAGCGTCGAGACGGTGCCTTCATAGTGACGGCGCGTGAAGCCGAGGGAGTTGACGGCGGCTTGCGGGTGATTGAGTTTCGGTTTGGCGATATAGGTCATGTGTTGCGTCCTTCGCGCGCTCCCGACCTCGGTCGGCGGCGCGGGTTAAGGCTTTCTCAGTTACCTGCGGCGCTGCGTTGTGCCTGCGCGCCCTTCGCGCCCAGCTTGTTGGCAATCGCGCCGGCGATGAAGCGCGCCGTGATCGGCGTACCGTCGTAGTGCAGCACCGGGGTCAGCTTGGCCGCGTCCATCTCACACTCGGTCATGAGCAAGGTGCGCAACTGCGCGTCACGATTCTGTTCGACCAGGAACACGACGTCATGGACGGCCACGAACTTCTCGACGTCCTCATGGAACGGAAAGGCGCGGATGCGCAGACCGTCGACCACGATGCCGTCTTCTTTCAGGACTTCGAAAGCTTCGTCCATGGCCGGTGCGGTCGAACCGTAGTACATCACACCGACACGGGTCGCGATCTTGTTCGGATGACGCACCGGCGCCGGCAGCATGCTCTTGGCGGTTTCGAACTTCTTGAGCAGACGCTCCATGTTCTCGATGTAGTCCGGGCCCGCTTCGCTGTACTTCGCCATGCGGTCCTTGGTCGTGCCGCGGGTGAAATAGGCGCCCGACTTCGGGTGCGTGCCGGGATAGGTGCGATAGGGAATACCGTCGCCGTCGACATCGAGATAACGACCGAAAGCGTTGCCCGAGTCCAACATCTCGGCCGTCATGACCTTGCCTCTGTCGATGCGCTTGGTATCGTCCCAGCTGAGCGGCTTGCACAGACGCTCGTTCATGCCGATGTCAAGATCAGACATCACGAAGATCGGCGTTTGCAGACGATCCGCATAGTCGAAGGCCTTGGCGGTCAGCTCAAAAGCTTCACGCGGGTCTGCCGGGAACAGCAGTACATGCTTGGTATCGCCATGGGACGCGTAAGCACAGGAGAGCACGTCGGACTGCTGAGTACGGGTCGGCATGCCGGTCGACGGACCGCCACGCTGTACGTCGATGATCACGGCCGGAATCTCGGCGAAGTAAGCGAGGCCGATGAATTCCTGCATGAGCGAAATACCAGGGCCCGAGGTCGCGGTGAAAGAGCGCGCACCGTTCCAGGCCGCGCCGATCACCATGCCGATGGAAGCCAGTTCGTCTTCGGCCTGGATGATGGCGAAACGCGCATCACCGGTTTCCGGCTCGCGACGGAATTTCTTGCAATGACGCTCAAAGGCCTCGGCCACCGACGACGACGGCGTGATCGGATACCACGCACAGACCGTCGCGCCACCGTAGACCGCGCCGAGCGCCGCCGCGCTGTTGCCTTCCAAGAAGACCTGATCGCCGACCGCGTCGCGCGCTTCGCAACGCAGACCTAGCGGGCACTTGAACTCGGCGCGGGCGTAGTCGCGGCCCATGTCGAAGGCCTTGATATTGGAATCGAGCAGCGCTTCCTTGCCGCGATACTGTTCGGCAATCAACTTCTTGATCGCTTCCGCGTCGACGTCGAGCAACGCGGACAAGGCACCGACATAAATAATGTTCTTGAACAGTTGACGCTGACGCGCATCGGTATAGGTGCGATTACAGATCTGGGTCAGCGGCATGCCGATGACGGTGATGTCATCGCGGAATTTGGAGGCTGACAAGGGCTTGGTGGAATAGTAGAACAGGTAACCGCCAGCAGCGATTTCCTTGACGTCCTCGTTCCAGGTCTGGGGATTCATGGCGACCATGAGATCGACACCGCCACGACGGCCCAGCCAACCCGCTTCCGACACCCGCACCTCGTACCAGGTCGGCAGGCCCTGGATGTTCGAGGGAAAAATATTGCGCGGGCTGACCGGCACGCCCATGCGCATGATGGCCTTGGCGAACAGGGTGTTGGCCGACGCCGAACCCGAGCCATTGACGTTAGCGAACTTGACGACGAAATCGTTGACTGCTTCGAGTTGCTTCTTCATGAGTGTCGAGTGACTCCGCTCAAGCCGCGCGTGCGCCGGCGCGCTTGGTGCGACAGCCGGGCCCTGCGGGCGCCATCTCCACGAGATATTTCTGCATGTCCCAGGCGCCCGTCGGGCACCGCTCGGCACACAGACCACAATGCAGGCAGACGTTCTCGTCCTTGATCATGACGCGCTCGGTCTTGAGCGGTCCTGACACATACAAGTCCTGAGAATTCTCGGTGGCCGGCGCACGCAACGTGGCACGCACCTCGACTTCCTCGCCATTGTCGGTGAAGTTGATGCAGTCCACCGGGCAGATGTCGACACAGGCATCGCACTCGATGCAGAGCTTGTCGGTGAAGACGGTCTGTATGTCGCAGTTCAGGCAACGCTCGGCCTCGGCCAGTGCCAACTTCTGATCGAAGCCGAGTTCGACCTCGACCTTGATGTTGGCCAGTGCGAGCTTGAGATCTTTCAGCGGTACCTTGAAACGATGGTCGTTGGAAACATCGTTGTCATAGCTCCACTCGTGGATGCCCATCTTCTGCGACGTGATGGAGACCAGCGGCAGCGGCCGCTCAGACACATCGTCGGCGTGCAGGAACTTGTCGATGGAAACCGCCGCTTCGTGACCATGGGCCACGGCCCAGATAATGTTCTTGGGACCCAGCGCGGAATCGCCGCCGAAGTACACATTGGGAATGGTCGACTGGAAGGTCGCTTCGTTCAGCTTGGGCATGTCCCACTCGTTGAACTCAAGACCGATGTCGCGTTCGATCCAGGGGAAAGCGTTTTCCTGACCAACCGCGATCAGCACCGCATCGCAAACTACGAACTTGTCGGGCTCACCCGTCGGCACCAGGTTACGACGCCCCTTGGCATCGTATTCGGCACGCACCGTTTCAAAGGTCATGCCGGTCAGCTTGCCGTTCTCGTGTTCGAAGGTCTTGGGCACCATAAAGTTGAGAATCGGAATGCCTTCGTGCTGGGCGTCTTCCTTTTCCCACGGTGAAGCCTTCATTTCCTCGAAGCTCGAACGCACGATGACCGTGACTTCCTCACCGCCCAGGCGCTTGGAGGAACGGCAGCAGTCCATCGCCGTGTTGCCACCGCCGAGCACGATGACGCGCTTGGCAATCTTGTCGATGTGACCAAAGGCCACCGACGACAACCAGTCGATACCGATGTGAATGTGCGTGGCAGCTTCCTTGCGGCCGGGGATGTTGAGATCACGGCCGCGCGGCGCGCCGGTGCCGACGAACACCGCATCGTATTTTTCCGCCAGAACGTCCTTTAGCGAGTTGATCCACACACCACTCTTGAAATTGACGCCGAGATTGAGGATGTAACCGACCTCTTCGTCGATCACTTCCTCAGGCAAGCGGAATTTCGGGATCTGGCTACGGATCATGCCGCCGGCACGTTGCGAGCCGTCATAGAGGGTGACGTCGTAGCCGAGCGGTGCGAGATCGCGTGCGACGGTCAACGACGCAGGACCGGCGCCGATGCAGGCGATACGCTTGCCGTTCTTTTTCACCGCCGGTGCCGGCATGCGATCCGTGACATCACCTTTATAGTCGGCGGCGACACGTTTCAGACGGCAGATGGCTACCGGCTCTTCTTCAACACGACCGCGCCGGCAAGCCGGTTCGCAGGGTCGGTCGCAGGTGCGGCCTAAGATCCCTGGAAATACGTTCGATTTCCAGTTGACCATGTAGGCATCGGCGTAACGGCCGGCCGCGATCAAGCGAATGTATTCTGGGACGGGAGTATGGGCCGGGCAGGCCCACTGACAATCAACGACTTTGTGAAAGTAGTTGGGATTACCGATATCTGTGGGCTTCAATCGCCACTCCTCCGTGCGGGATGGACGTTACCATTTCCCGATGGGTACGACATGCGAGAACGGGCCGGGATTCTACGCCGTATGGTTGAGAAGTGCCAAGGGTTGCAGCTTGCTAAATGCGGAAATGTACGGAGAAAACTCCACTATCTATCAGGGGAGGAGCGAGCTGCATGCAAGCTCGAGTGAACAACACGCGCTCGCTTCAATACTTCGCGACCTCCATGCCGCGTGCAGCGAGATCCTCGGCAACACGCTGTCGCAACGCCATCAGATCGCCCGGCCGCGTGACGCGCGCGATGGCAACTTCCGCAGCGCTATAGGGCACGAAGTCGGCGGGCAAGTTGGCGCGGTCGAAAGCCGGCAGCATCCAGTTCAGCAAGGCCGCGACCTTGGCATCGGAAATCGGCGACTGCGCGACGCCGCCGACCTGTATCAAAAAGGCGCGACCTGCGCGTGTGCGAGTGAAATGGCCGACGCTACCGGGCAACTTCGGAATGCGATTGCCGGCACTGCCGCTGCCGTCGCTCTGATGACAGCCGGAACAGTACTGCAGGTAATCGAGTTCGGCGGGGGAAGTGTGGGCGGTCTGCAATGAGGGTTCGGCGCCCACTCTGTCAACGCTGGTCGCGACGAGCAGCGTCGCGACCAGGGAAAACCAGCGACGGCGCACTCTCAGCCGGCGCCGCCCGAGACACCCAGCACCACCGACACCGTGCAGTGGTAGATGCTGCTCTCGTTGCCCATGCACCAGTTGACGTCATTGTGCACGCTCAGACGATAGCCGGGACGCTCGCCTTCGTTGGCGTTGCAGAAGCAACGGCCGCAGGACGTGATACCGCAGCAGTCGTTATAACTGACGATGTAGTCACGCCCGTCTTGCGGATTGTGGCAGGTGCCGATCCAGGTCACCGAGGACGGTTGCGAGCCGGCCGGGCACTTGGTGACCGAACCGCCGCAGCAGGTGCACAGGAAGCCATCCAATGAACAGTACCGCCAGTATTCGCAATGGGTGTCGTCCATCGGATCGACCTTGCCCTCGGCGGGTCCACCATGGGCCTGGGCAACGCGCGCGAAAGGCAACACCGGCAACAGGAAGGCGGTTCCGACCAGCGCGCGGCTGATTTTGGTCAGCGCACTACGGCGCGAGGTTTTTTGCGCCACCGCGCGCGCCTGACGCTCGAAAAACTCGTCGAACCATTTCATAAGCGAGTCCCCATCTGAGGTTATGCTTTCTGCAAATATTCCTGAATCGACTCCACGCCCAGATCCTTGGCCGTGAAGAGGCTTTCCAGCTGCTCGCGGGAATTGATCAAGCCTTTGGCGCGCACGCGGCCCTGCTCATCGATCAAGACCGCGAACGGCAGCTTGCCGACCTTGAAGGCCATGCCGAGATCGCTGGACAGCACGTAAGGGAAGTCGGCGAGTTCGGCCTTCTCGTAAAAGACGCGCTGCTTGGCTTCGTCGCCGTCGCTGGCCAGCACCACGCGCAGCCAGGCGCTCTCGACCTTGGCCGAGGAACGCAATACCGGAATGAGTTTCTTGCACACCGGACAGGTCGGCGAAACGAAGAACACCAGCGTGCTGTGCGCGCCCGGCGCACCGACCTGCACGCGCGAGCCACTCAAAGTCGTGAGGTTGAAGACCGGCGCGAGATCACCGACCTTGGGGCCCTCGTCCATCATCAAGGCGCCCATCGGCGCGACACGCTCGTAGAGCACGCCTATCTGGCGGGCCAGGGCGAACACCGCCACCACCAGCGCGATGACCACAATCCACAACACCACCACGGCTACAGCCAAGGCTTCGTTCATGCCAAGCTCCGCAGGCGCATGAGACGCGGCTGGTTAGCGAGCAACTGGTTGATCATCGCGTACAACCCATAGAGCGCGCAGGCGCCAGCCGCCACGGTCAGATAATCGAGCCACTGCAAATCGCGAGCGCTGGGTTCAAGACCAATCACAGCCAGCAGCACCAAGAGTAGGCCATTACGCGCCACCAGCGCCCAGGACAGCGTCTGCTCGTCTTCGATACCGCCGCAGCCGCAACCGAGATCAGTACGACCGCGCAGCAGGTTGATGATGACTGCCGCCGTGACCACGATCAGCAGCACCGCGCCCAGCGCCACCCCCATAACGCGGCTGCGATCGATCACCAGCGCGACACCTGCGATGGCCTCCGCGCAAGGCAGCAGCCAGGCAAACACACCCGCGAGGCTGGTGGCGGGCACGATGTCATAGGCTTCAAGCGCGGTGCGGAACGCGACCTGATCACGCAGTTTCTGCCATGCACCGACCAGCAGCAGCATCGCCAGCGCTGCCGCCACCATGTGCGTGACTACTGGGTCGGGTGTCATGCCGTCAGTGGGTCTCGATCAGACCGGCGAAATCGCCGACCTTGTCGCCGCTCGCGACCGGTTTCAATGTCGGCGCGGTCTCATAGCGTACGAACTTCAGGTTCACGCCGTCGTAAGCATAGAGCGTCGGCTTGTCTTCCTTGGTCAGCGCAATCGCGATCGCGCTCGAGCCGGGCGCACGCTGCACGCGTTTCTTGGTGCTGGTGTCGAACACCCAGATTTCCTTGGCCGGATTCTTGTGGCTGCCGTTCTTGGCCTCGTCGTGCATGGCCACATAGAGGCGCTTGCTCGGCGCATGCAGAGCGATCAGCTGATAGCCGCCCGGCTTCCAGGCACCCTTCTTATCGGCATCGTCGACCAGCGACCAGCTATCTTCGAGCTTGGCTACATCGCCGCCAACATTGATGACTTTCACATTGCCTTCGTAGGACACGAAGTAGTAAGAGTCACCGACCCGCTCACCTTGCACGAACAGCGGATCTTTCTCAGGATCAAACAGCTTCGCGCTGCGCGTTTGCGTGGCCGCATCGCCCTTCGCGTTCAAGGTCACGGTGACGAGGGTGCCGTCGCCGCACAGCGTCGCGAAGCGGTGCGGATTGCTACCCGACGGCAATACGATCCAGCAGCCCAAGGTCGGCACTTCGGCGGTCACCTTCCAGGCCTTGTGATCGACCACCGTCACCGAGGACAGCGGCGTCGCGTTCTGGATGAAGACAAAGGCGTCGTCGACCGAAGGCGCGATCGTACCTTTGTAGGGCAGCGCCATGGCGTGTTTGGAGGGGATGACAATTTCCTTCTTCAGCGCGAAAGTCTTGGTGTCGTAGGCCTCGAGCTGGTCGAAACGGTCACCGCGATTGCGCTTGGTGTAATAGGTCGAGGCGACCAGCATCTCAGAGCTGTCGTGGCTCAAGGCCGTGATGCCGAAAAGCCCGGTAGACAGCATGCCGAGATATTTGAACGACTGACCGTCGACGATGTGCACGACACCGTCGGAAATATGTGCGATCTGGAGATCGGTCAGGTATAGACGATGGGGCGTCGGCGGTGGCGGTACGGCCACGCCGATCTTCTCGGGGGGCAGCGGGTCGGCGGCCAGGGCCGCGCCGCACCATACGGCCAGCGCGAATCCGACGCGCAGGATGTTGCTTGCTCGAATCACCGTCGTCGCCTCCATCGTTATTTGCCCGGACTCGCAGCCGGCCGGCCGCTGACGCCGCGCACCACTGCGCACCATGGGCTTGACCGCATTCTAATCAAGCTCTGCGTATTATGCGAAGGCGCGCGAAGCCCCGGCGCAGCGCGGCGGTGATGCTATATTCGGCAACACGCACAGCTCAGCCCACAGGATGATCACGTATGAAATTCCGCTCGCTCGCCGCAGCCCTGCTGCTTGCTCTGCTTCACGGCCCTGCCCACGCTGCGTTCTCGAACCTGGGCATACTCGGTGACAGCCTGTCCGACACCGGCAGACTGGCGCGGGCGACCTCCGATGCGACCCTGGGCTTGTTCTCGGTGCCGCATGATCCCTATTTTCAAGGGCGCTTTAGCAACGGCCCAGTGTGGGTCGACTATTACGCCGCCTCGCACCCCGGCATTTCCATCGGCAATGCCGCCATGGGTGGCGCGTTCTCGGGCGTGCTGAACGGCCGTGACAATGCCGGCGATGACGAGCTGGGTGGTGTGCCCTTCTTCGGCGGCAGCCTGCAAGCTGCGGCTTCCGGCCTCAATGCCCAACTGCCACTGGTGCCTAACGTGACCGGCACCCATACAGCTTTCGTTGTGTGGATCGGCGCCAACGACATCAACTCCGCGCTCGACATCGGCTTCGTCAACCCGCAGGACGTCGTGCCGACCACGCTTGGCAACGTCAACAACGCCATCAATACGCTGTTGTCTCTGGGCGCGAGCGATATCTATGTCGGCAATCTGCCGGATCTCGGTCGCACGCCGAGTGGTCTCGCCAGTGGCCGCGCAACGGATCTGACCGCAGCGACCATCAACTTCAATAACGGCCTGCTCAGCCTGGTCGCAGGCGCCGGCGCGCAGGTGCACCTGGTGGATCTTTTCACGCCGTTCAACGCCTTGCTCAGCAATGCCGGCGCCTTGGGCTACAGCGACACGATCACACCCTGCGTCGACGGCCTGCTGGATAGCACGGCCTGCGCCGATCCCAATGCGCACCTGTTCTGGGACACTATCCATCCCACTACGGGCGTACATCGAATGATCGCCGGCGTGTTCGCCGACAGCTTCGAGGCCAGCCCCGTGCCTGCGCCGAGAAGCGGGCTGCTGATGGTGCCGGCCTGCGGTTGGCTCGTGACGCGATGCCGGTCGCGGCGAGCGGGCCGTGGCTTGAGTCCGCCCGCATCGGGGAAAAAATGCTAACCTCGCGCCGTCCCATGCAGCCCATTCCACGCACCTAGGAGGTCCGGCCTTTATGAAGGCGGTAGTCGCACACGCAGTCAACGAATTTTCCGTCGTCAACGTCACGCTGGACCCGCCCAAAGTCGGCGAAGTCCTGGTCAAGATGAAGGCGACCGGCATCTGTCATTCCGATCTTTCGATCATCAACGGCACCATCCGCTGGAAACTGCCCTCGGTGCTCGGCCATGAAGGCGCCGGCATCGTCGAAGAAGTCGGCGAAGGCGTGACCAACGTCAAGCCGGGCGATCATGTGGTGCTGTCCTTCATACCCAACTGCGGCGATTGCTACTTCTGCGATCATCTCGAACCGCATCTGTGCTTGCAGAACAAGCCGCACGGTGGCCTCATCGACGGCACCAGCCGCGTGAAGCTCAATGGCAAGGAAATCACCGTGATGTCCTTCCTCGGCAACATGGCTGAATACTGCGTGGTGCCCTCGGTGTGCCTGGTCGCCATCGACAAGAGCCATGACTTCAAGGCGGCCGCACTGGTTGGCTGCGGCGTCACTACCGGTGTCGGCGCCGCGATCAAGACCGCCGAAGTGAAGCCCGGTTCGACCGTTGCCGTGTTCGGCTGCGGCGGCGTCGGTCTCAACGTCATCCAGGGCGCGCGCATCGCCGGCGCCGCCAAGATTATCGCCGTCGACTTGTCGGCCGAGCGCATGGAACTGGCGCGCTCCTTCGGCGCCACTGACGTCGTCGACTCCAAGAGCGAGGCGTTCAAGCAAGTGCTCGAGATGACTAACGGCATCGGCGTCGATTACGCCTTTGAAGTAGTCGGCATGGGCAAGCTCGTCGAAGCCTGCTTCAAGGCCACGCGCATGGGCGGCATGACGGTGTTGGTGGGTGTCGGTCGCGCCGACGACCGCTTCTCCTTCAACGCCATGATCGTGCCCTTCACTGGCAAGACCATACGCGGTTGCATGTACGGCAGTGCGAACTTCAAGGTTGATTTCCCGATGTATCTGGATCTCTACCGCCAGAAGAAGCTCGATCTGGATCGCCTGGTCACCCGCACCTACAGCATCGACGAAGCACCGGAAGCTTTCGCCGACCTGGAGAAGGGTGTCAACGCGCGCGGCGTGATCGTCTACTCGTGAAACGCGCTTTGCTGGCGACGAGCCGGTGCGCTCGTCGCCGCTGGTGTGCGGCCCTCGTTCGCACATCGAGCGATGCCGGTCTCGTGCATCGCTGAGCCGCTCGCTGGTGCGCCGCGAGCAAACGCCGCGCACCCATCCCGCCGTAAAGACCATGACCGCACCGCCCTCCACTTTCCGTCTAGCGCGCACCGAACTCGCTTTTCACGCGCTGGCCGTCACCCTGCTCAGCGCCTTGTGCCTGCATTTCATGGTGGCTGCGCGCGCGCCGGTCGGCGCGCCGCAGTCCGATGCACGGGTGTACGTGAAGCTCGCCCTCGGCCTCGGCGAATTCGCTGTGTTCGGGCGTTACGATGATGCCGACCATCCACCCGCACCAGCGATGGATGTCGCGCCGCTCTATCCGTGGTTCGTCGCGCAATTGATGAAGCACGATGCGCCGCTGCGCGAGAGTCTGGTCTGCACGATCACGCGTCGTGGTAACGATGCGCCGCCCTGCCCGCAGGCGTTTGCGAGTCTGCTGTGGGCGCAGACCACGTTATTGGTGGTGACGCTCACGCTGCTGTGGGCAACGGCCTATGCCTGGGCCGCGCGTCCCTTATGTGCCTGGGCGGCCTGGCTGCTGGCCCTCACCGCCGGCATCGTGCCGGAATATGCATCGGTATTCTTAACCGAAGCGCTGACCCTGCCGCTCGGCGGCTTGTTCACGTTTGCCCTCGCGCTGCTTATCAAGCGGCACGGCACGGTGTGGCCTGCATTCATGGCTGGTCTCGCTCTCGGGCTGCTGTCGCTCACGCGACCTTCGTTCTGGTATCTGTTGCTTGCGATGACCGCGCTCAGTGTGATGCTGGTGTGGGTGCCGCGTTGGCGGCGCGCGGGTGCGGCCCTGCTGTTGATGTGCGTGATGGGTGGGGCGGTGACGGCGCCGTGGCTGCTGCGCAATCACGCTCAATTCGATCGCCTGACTTTGAGCGGTGGCGACTACGGCGGTCGTTCGCTCATGCAGCGCCTGGCCTATAACGACATGAGCTTGGCGGAGTTCGGGGCGGCCTTCATCTACTGGCTGCCGGAATGGGGCGACTCGCTGGCGAGAGCACTGCTGCCGCCTTCTTCCTATCGTCGCCTCGGCTGGGATGACCAACACGCGTTCTATCGTCAAGGCGTGGCGCGCATGCGTGCCGACATGCAGGCTGGCGTCGTCAAGAGTGAAGTAGATACCCTGCTGCGCGACGAAGTGTTATCCCATCCCATCCGCCACACGCGCGCCACGCTCGCACTCGCCTGGCGCGGCATCTTCATCGGCAAAACCTGGGGCTTCGTCGCCTGGCTGTGTGCGGCAGCGGTGTTGTGGCGTGGCTGGCAAGTGCGCAATTTCGACTATCTGTTGCTGTGTGCGCCGGCCTGGTTCCTATGTCTGTTCCAGGCTGCGGTGTCGGTCAGCATTCCCCGTTACAACCTGCTGCTGCTGCCCTTGCTCGCCCTGGCGATGGGCTTGCAGATCGACCGCTACTTCGGGCAACCAAGCGTGGTTTTAGGGGGGGGCGACTGATGTCGAAGTTGAGCGTAGGTGTTGTCGAGGCGACAGACCTCGATGCCATCGTTCAACTCATGGCGCTGGGCTTTCCCGGCGCGCATAAATTCTCCACAACCTTTCTGCGCTGGCAGTACTACGACAACCCGCTAGGCGCACCCTTGGGTTGCAACATCACCGTTGACGGACAATTGATCGGTCATCTCATGGGTATTCCCATCGAAGTGCACTTGCGCGGTACAGCGCGGCAGGTGACCTTGATCATGAATATCGCCGTACATCCCGCCCATCGCGGACGCGGTTTGCTCAAGATCTTGACCGAGCAGGTGATCGCGATGTCGGCGACACGCGGCCACGCTGGTGTGGTCGGCATCGCCAATCGGAATTCAGTCGCCGCTTTTGAACGCAAGCTCGGCTTTCAGAACATCGCCGGTCTCGATGCTCACATCGAATGGCTGCCGCATCGTATCGACATGCAGGCTGCGCTCACCCAGGCCGAGTTTGCTCATCGTTGGAGCGACGCGACGCTCGCCTGGCGCATGAACAACCCGGCCAATCCTTTGCGTATCGTTGGTCAGACCGACAACAGCCTCATCGTCGAAGGCGTATCGAGCATGCCGGCGTTGCGCGCACGGGCCGTGATTCCGCGCGCAGATTTAACACTCGAAGCGGGCGCGGCACTGTTGCCACGGCCAGCCGTCGTCATCGGCCTCACGCCACGCGGTACGCTGCGTCGACGCCTCGCGGTGACGATTCCTGAAAGATTGCGACCTTCACCGCTGCGCTTGATCTACTTCGATCACGAAGACCGTCGCGCGCGCTTGGATCCGGAAAGCATGCTGTTCAACTTTCTCGACTTCGACGCGTTCTGACACCATCTATGCGAGCGCTGGCGTATTCACAAAATCGCCCCGCGCAATCTGCTCCGCGAAGGGTGGCGCGCAGCCATCGGCCATCAAGCGCGCGAGTTTGTTGCGTGTGCCCCTACGCCGAAACCACAGCAACAGACTCACCCACAGCGCGGCATCACGCATCGGCGTAAAGGCTTCGTCGATGTCGAAGTCGTAGGGATGGCAGTAGGTCCAGGGCAGTTCGTCGCACGCTGCGCGCTCGCGCAACCATTGAATCAAGGGCAGCGGTAGATAACGCAGGTAGAAACCACCGAGATACGGCAGTCGCCAAGGGCCCAATGCCGCGAGTGGTGCCGGCAGTTCGAGTAGACCTTCCGGCCAGCGGAAAGGTGAGGATGGCAAGCCAGGATAGCCATACAACGGATGCGGCGCGGCCAGCACGCTCGATGAATAGCTGAAACCGAGTTCGGCGAGGATGGCGACCGCCCAACGCGACACCGGCGTCAAGGAAAACACTGGCGCGCGATAACCGTTGATCGGCTGGCCGGTGATGTCTTGCAACAAGGCGCGACCACGCACGGTGTCATCACGGAAGCGTGCCGGCGTAATTTCGGTCAAAGGCTTGTGGTCATAGGAATGCAGCGCGAGTTCGTGACCCTGGGCTGCCACTTCGCGTATGAGTTCGGGCTCGGCCGCCGCCACTTCGCCGACCACGAAGACGGTGCCGCGCACGCCGAGATTGGCAAGCCAGGGCAGTAGTTCACGGGTAATGGCGGGATAGCGCGCTGGCGCCTCACGGTGCTCACGATGATCTTCGAGATCGAATGTAAAGGTCAGGGCCGGACGCATGATGATGGCGCGGCTAGCCGAGGCGCGCGCCGATACAGACGCGGCTCAGATTCGATTTAGAATGGCGGCGACACTTCATGCCCTGCGCTCCATGACTCAAGCCCATGACCTCGTTCTCTGATTCCTCGCGCATCGCCGTGGTAGTGCCCTGTTATCGCGTGGCCGCGCAGGTGTTGGGCGTGCTCGCCGCCATGCCGCCGCTGGTCAGTAAGATCTATTGCGTCGATGACGCCTGCCCCGAGGACACAGGCAGCCATATTAGCGCCCATTGCCAGGACCCGCGCGTGGTGGTGCTGCGTCATGCGCGCAACGGTGGTGTGGGCGCGGCGACCCTCAGCGGCTATCGTGCCGCGCTCGCCGATGGCATGCGCATCGTCATCAAGATCGATGGCGACGGTCAGATGAACCCAAACCTCATCCCGCGCTTCGTCCGTCTGTTGCTCGCCGGCGAGGCAGATTACTGCAAGGGCAATCGTTTCCATCGGCCGGCCAGTTTGAGTGGTATGCCGCCGGCGCGGCTGTTCGGTAACGCAGTGTTGTCGTTCTTGACCAAGATTTCGTCGGGCTATTGGCAGATTTTTGATCCCAACAACGGCTACACCGCCATCCACGCCAGCGCACTGCGCCTGTTGCCGCTGGAGTCCATCGACCAGGGCTATTTCTTCGAATCCGACATGTTGTGTCGACTGAACATCGCGCGCGCTGTGGTGCGCGATATTCCGATGGATGCAGTCTATGGCGACGCGCCGAGCAGCTTGCGCATCCATCGTGTCGCCAGCCAGTTCGCCGTCAAACATCTGCGCAACTTCGCAAGGCGCGTGCTCTACAACTACTACCTGCGGGATTTCAATCTGGCGTCGATTGAGGCACCACTCGGTCTCGCGGCCCTGCTGTTCGGTGTGATCTTTGGTGGCGTGCATTGGATGAACGCGTTTCGCGGCGCGCCCTATGCTTCGGCCGGCACGGTAATGGTGGCGGCGTTGCCGATCATCGTCGGCGTGCAGATGCTGTTGTCGGCCATCAACTACGATGTGCAGAATGTGCCGACCACGCCACTGCAGAAATTGTTTGCCGAAGAAGTGGATGGAAACTTAACTCCCGCCCCGCACGCCGCGCCCGACCAGCCGCAACCATCCGACCACGAGCGCCCATAGCACCACATGCACGAAGTTGATCAGCAATCTCATGAAAAGCCCCAGTGCACTGGCCTTGGCCAGCGGCACGCCGTAATGGGTCAGCATCCAAGCCAACCCGGCCTCGCCAGTGCCGAATCCTCCTATCGACTGCACGGGCAAGATGCCGAAATACACGTAGGAATTAGCGAGCAGGAAACTGTCGCTGGCATTGATCTGCGTGGCGAGCGTGCGTATGACGATGGCCACCGCCGCGAGTATGGTCACCCAGCGCAATACGATGACGAGGCCGGACAGCACGACCTGCTTTCTGCACAGCCGATGGCGATACCAGATACGTATACGCAGCACATGGCCGAGCGCCGAGCGCAACCAGCGCCTATGAAAATAGCGATGGAGCCTCAGCAATAGCGCCGCCAGCACGGCCAGCAGCCGACCGAGACTCGTGCAGACTGCGACCATCACCGCCAACACCAGCAAGGCCGCCACCAGCACCGGCGTACCGCCGATATGCATACGTGTCACGAACAATGACAACACCAGCATCAGACTGACGACGATGAAGTCCTGCAAGCGGTGATAGAACATCACGAACACCGCGCGGGCGACTGGCTGAGCAAGCCAACTGTGCACTAAAACCATCCATCCCAGATCGCCGAGACGCGCCGGCAGGATGGACGACAACACCATGTGCCACGCCACGACGCGATAGGCATTGCGCTTGGGCGCGCGCGTGATGATCGAAAGCCACAGCCCATCGAGTAGGCCGTTGATGCCGATCAGTGCGGCGGTGACCAGCAACAAGCGTGGTGAGACGGCTTGCCAGGCCGCGCGCAAGGTGACGCCGTCCAAGGTCGACACGAAGAACAACACCATTGTCGCCGTGCCGATGGCGGCCGCTGCCCAAGCATGGCGGTGTTCGAGAAAGCTGAAGACGCGCGGGAAGGACGGCAGGCCTTCGTCCTTGAACGGCCTATCGCTCATTGCGCGGCGTCGCGCGCGTAGATTCTCACGACGATATCGGCGGGCAGACGATGTAGTAACGGCATCAACAGCCAGCAACCAACATAGATCAGGGCAGCAAGCGCGGCTGGCATGCGTCGTCCTTCGACAATGCGCGCCCATAGACCTGGTCGCGACACGCTCGGCAGTTCGAAATCGCGCACACAGCGATAGCCATGTTGGGTGAACAGCGCATCGAGCGTGGCGGGTTCATAGTAGTAAAGATGAGGACTGACGAAACCGCGTTGCCACATGCGCTCGAGCGGTGCCACGAGGCCGCAGCGCGCCAATAGTTCAGCGACGCGATAGAAGAAGCCGCGACGCGAAGGCGCGGTGATCACTACCAGTCCATCATCACTCAACAAACCGGCGAGACTCGCGGCGGCCGCGACGGGCGCAGGGAGATGTTCGAAGACATCGTTGAAACTGATGACGTCGAACGGGCCGGCGGGCGCGTCATGGGGAAAACGGCCGCTGGTGACGGCGAGTCCGCGCATCCGCGCCAATGTGGCAGTGACGTCGTCAGGTTCAAGACCCGCAACAGTCGAGCAGCGCAAGGCCGCAGCATCGAGAAACCAGGCAGGGCCGCAACCGACATCGAGCACGCGCGTCTTATTCAAAGCCCGCAAAGCCGCTATTTCATCAAGCAGACGCGTCGCGGTCTGCTGACGCAGGGCCGCGAGCGCGGCGGCATTATGCTCATCCCACGCGCCCGGGGTGTGGGTCGTGACCGCGTCCTCATCCAGACGCGAGACGCGCAGCTCGCAGCGCGGACAACGCAACAGCCAAGCTGCGAGGTGCGCGACCAGGGGTGCGCCACAGACCACGCAATCAGACGTGGCCAGCGCGCCCACCTTATCCGTCATTGGAAATGCGGCATCACTTCGCGCGCGAACAACTCGACGGAACGCATCGCTTCGGCACCGCTAAGACCCGGCAGATGCATCCAGCACACCACTTCCGTCGGTTGCACCGCGTCGCGATAAAGCGAGAGCTGTTCGATGGCGAACGCCGGGTCACCGATGATGTAGCGGTTCTTGAAGTTGTCGAAGCCGACATCGTTCTTGTCGGTGATGACCGAACCATCCGCCGCGCGCAACACGCGATCGCCAGCGGCGGAAGCCGCACCGTAAAGTTCACGGAACAGGTAATTGAGCGCCGGCGAAGCGATCGCCTCGGCCTCCGCCTTGCTCTTTGCGACGAACACCGAACGGATGATCGGCCGTTCAGGAATGGTCCAACCGATTTCCTTGGCCGTTTCTTCGTAGGGCTTGAAATGTTCGACCAATTCCTCGGGCCCATGACGTGGCGACATGATCTGCACCGCATGACGACGCGCCGCGCGCCGCAAGGATGATTTGGCCGACACGCCGTACCAGATCGGCGGATGGGGATGCTGCGCCGGCTTGGGTGTCAACTGCGTACGCGGCACCTTGTAGTACTTGCCGTCAAACTCGAAGAAATCCTCGCTCCAGGCGCGGGTCATGAGATCCAGCGCTTCCTCGAAACGGCCGACGCGTTCCTCGCGCGCAATACCGTGGGCCTCGAATTCCTTGGCCACATAGCCCGGTGCCACGCCGAACACGAAGCGGCCACCGGACAGGTTATCGAGCACGGCCACATCTTCGGCAAGCTTCAGCGGCGCATAGAGCGGCACCAGCAAGACACCGGTGCCGATACGCATGGTCTTGGTGACCGCCGCCGCGCCAGCACAAGCGATCAGCGGGCCCGGGCACAGGCCGTCTTTCTGGGCGTGATGAGAAACCTGAAAGGCCGAGCTGTAGCCAAGATCCTCGGCGCGCGGCAAACACTTCAGCATGTCCGCATAGGGTTCGCGCCAGGCGATGCCACTGCCGGGCGGGACTTGCTGGGAAAACAGAAGACCGAATTTCATGGGCTGTGCTCTTGATTCTTTGACCTTACGCCATCACCGGCGCGATACGACACCCGACTTCGACCAGTGCCGCACGCACTGCGTCGCCGACCTCGATGGCGTTGGGTCCGTCGCCATGGATGCACAAACTTTCGGCATCGAGCGCCAGCAGGGAGCCGTCATTCGCTAACACCTTACCGGTCTCTACATAACGCTTGACCTGAGCGGCGGCGAATTCCGTATCGGTCGCGTGCTTGGCACGCTGCAGAACCAGTGAACCGTCGGGCGCATAGCTAAGATCAGGATAAATCTCACCCACCACTCGAATGCCGCGCTTACGCGCCGCGACCGGCATGGCCGCGTCGGTCGGTGCCGGCCAGTACAACATCGGCTGATCGGCAATCGCAACGATGGCATCCGCCACCGCTTCGGCCAGCGCCTCGTTGGTACGCAGCACCGAGTAGAAAGCACCGTGAGGCTTGATGTGATGCAGCGTCATGCCATGGGCACGCAGCGCCGCCTGCAGAGCGCCGGTCTGATAGACGACATAGGCATAGGCGTCCTCGGGCGTGATGTTCATCGCGCGACGACCAAAACCCATCAGATCCGGCAGGCCCGGATGGGAACCCACCACCACCTGGTGTTCACCGGCCAGCTTGCAAGTCGTGAGCAAAGTCAGCGGGTCGCCGGCATGAAAACCGCAGGCGACGTTGGCAGTGGTGATCAGCGGCATCATCCCGGCGTCGTTGCCCATCTGCCAGTTGCCGAAGCTCTCGCCCATGTCGCAATTGATATCTATCGATGAAAGCATCGCCCTGTCCTCGTCACTGCGCAGGCTGGCAGTGTAGCGCCGGGGTCGAAGTGCGACCACTTCGCGAAGCCGATTCGAGCCCGCATAACGCATTTTGATTTGACAGCCTAGAGACCGGCCTCGATAATGCCGGCCCTGCCGTTGCCGGCCGCTCGACTCGAGCGCCAACTGACAACCGCAACAAACATGCGCCCGTAGCTCAGCTGGATAGAGTACCTGGCTACGAACTAGGGGGTCGGGAGTTCGAATCTCTCCGGGCGCGCCACTACCTTCTCTCGTCTCAAGCAGTTACGCGGTCTCCCGCACGCTGCTTTCGCTCTTCTCCTCACCGGGTGTGCCAGAAAGTGTGCTAACCACAGCACGAATTCTGGACACGTTGCCGGCGTATTCCGCCAGATGCTCCGCCGATAGATGCGCGTAGCGTTGAACCATCGAGAAGCAGGCCCAGCCCCCAAGCTCTTGCAGCACGTGTAACGGTGTCCCGTTTTGCACATGCCACGAGGCCCAGGTGTGCCGCAGGTCATGCCATCGAAACGACTCGATGCCGACCTCCTTCAGCGAACGCCGCCAGGCACGGGTATTGGCCTTGTGTATCGGCCGCCCCTGCCAGGTGAACACGCGCTTGTCGTGCTTACCCGCTTCCTGCCTCAACACCAGCACCGCTTCGTTGTTCAGCGGCACGCCTATCGGTTTCTTTGCCTTGGCCTGGTCGGGATGGATCCACGCCATGCGGCGAGTCAGATCAATCTGCGACCATTCCAATCGCGTCACATTCTTCTCGCGCAGCCCCGTGGCGAGCGAGAAGCGCACCAGCGCCGCCTGGTGGGGCGGCAGGATGGTCAACAACCGATCAGCCTCTTCACGTTTCAGCCAACGGATCCGACGGACAGGGTTGGATTGCAGTCGGATCGCGGGAACGCGATCTATCCATTCCCAATCCAGTTGCGCCCGGCGCAAGATCACTCGAATGATCTCCAGCAACCGATTGCTGGTGGCCACTGCGACGCCTTCAGCACGCCGTGCGGCCACAATCTTATCGAGCAGGGTCCGGTCGATTGCATCCAGGTGCACGTCATAGAGGAAACGATGGACCCATCGCAGATGGATCTTCGAGTCCTCCAGACTCGCGTGCGCCGCCGATTCAACCACCCACCGCTCTACCGCTTCTTGCCAGCGGTAGCGCGGACGCTCCCCTAACTTGTGCTGTCGCCAGAGCGCCGCGCGCTTTTGATCTTCGTACTCTTGCGCGGCGCGTCGGTCGGCAGTCCCAGTAGACTCGCGTATCTGCTCGCCGTTGGGGGCCGTGAATCGCACCCACCAGTAACTCGACTTCTTTCGCCTAAAAAGTGCCATAAGGTCGCCTCCTTCGTGCTCCCTTGCGGCACCTGCCGAGATGAACCGTACAGCGACCTTAAGTACTCGGCAAGATCGGCTTCGAGAAAGCACCAGAGCTTGCCGGGCTTAGCGCCGGGCAGGCGACCTGCCTTGGCCAGGCGCCGCACGGTCTGCGGGTGCATCTTCAAGAATTTGGCCGCTTCCTTGAGGTCCAGGGTGTTCATTTCGTGGGGAGCTGTTCCTTGGTCTGTTTCGCTAATTCTTGGGGTTACCGCCCGAGGTAGGCGGCCGTGATCTGTTCGCGTTCATGGCCGAGTTCGCGGCTGATCTCGAGCCGCGCAGCGGTATCTCGGGCCTTCTGGTCGCGACTCAACATTTTCGAAGTCGGGCCGCCCGCCACTGGACACAGCCAGCCGGTCAATTCCAGATAGCGCCGCTGGGCGTAGGCATGCCGCAGACCATGCATACCGCTCAGGCCGGCGCGGATGGTCTGGCCTTCATACACACGGAGCTGGTTGATGTAGTTACGGCCCGGTGGAATGAGGGCACCTCGGCCGACCAATGCATGCGCCCGATCCAGCACTGCGCGCTGCTCGGGGGTGCGAATCGGGATCTCGCGCGCCTTGCCACCTTTGGTCCAACTGGCCTTCAAGACCAGACGCTCGCCCTGATCGGCGATGGTTGGACTCATCTTGATGGCTTCTTCGCGACGCAGACCGAAAGCCTGCTGCAACTCCAGCGACATCCGCACGTGGGAGTCGTGCACCTTTTCCAAAGCTGTCTGCGAAACACTCTTCGCTTTGGATTCCTCGACCACCAGTTTGCGGTCGGGGATCCCGTAATGTTTATTTGACCGCGCAATCACATTCTGCCGATTGACCTTCGCGGCCCACCAACGCAAGGCCGACATCCGATTCTTGATCGTGCCGGCCGACAAGCCTTCACTCAGCCAACGCTTGGTCAGACCATCGACATGCTTGGGTTTCAGCATGTGCGTCGTCATCTTCCGATAGCCCATCCCATGTAACTGCTCAGCACAGAGCTGCAGGACCTTGGCCCGTTGGGCCTGGGTCCCGTAACTCCCATCTCGATTGTTCTCGCATAACTGTTTCAGTTGGTAGTTGAGGTCATGCACGTGTTTCACCTTCCTGGTAAGTTTTGATGACCGCCCGAGTGGCCGTAGCCTGTCGGGACCGCTTACGCGGTATGGTCAGGGGACACGACTCCCCAAAGCCCTCAATGTGCCGGTATCCGGCGGCATAGGAGATCTTCTTGGAAGATCTGATCCACACCATTCCAACGCTCCCTTTGCGGGACAAGTAACCAAGACAACGATGCTTGCGCATCGCTTTGATAGACACGGGTTGAAGAAACCCGCAAAGTCGAAGGAGCGAATAAATGCGCGACGACCCGAGCAACTGCACATTCATTTCGCTGGTTGGTTTAGACGGACGACAAGCGTTCGTCAGGGGCGAGATCATCAGTCTTTCGACTGCCGCACCAATCTCAGATCTCGCTGGTGCTGTTTGCCACGATAAGCGTCGTGGCCACGCTTCAGTGAAGAAAATATTAGTGGAATAAAATAAAAATGCACGCGAAAAATAAAAAAATTTCAGCGCGTTATCTCGATTTTCTCCGAGGAAAATGCATGTTGTAGCAACACGTAGCACGTCGTATCACACTGGATGTTGTTGGCTCACAGCGGATCACTTTTAATCACGTTAGATCGCCGCGCGTCGTCGTGTTGGATTGCTTTCATGATGAAGAAGAGCGCAGGTTTGCATGGCTGCAAGCACGACCATGCCGCACTTGCAGCCATGATTGAGCTTATTTTTAGAAGTCCCGCGTCAAGGGTTCGCTGCGCCGGGCTAGCGCCCGCCCTTGACCCGCCCGGGCCCAATTCCCTCGTCGATGAGGATCCTCGACATTCGCTGCCAGGTGCTGAACGTGAGCGGTGACCGGTGCGCGAAATTCAGAATTGGCGACGCCGTCATTCGGCCGTCATCCCAGGATCGCTGCACTAACTTCGTGACTGTGCTCAGGAATCCGCCCGCGTCATTACCGCGCTGCGCTCGCTAATGACGCGGGCCCCTTCGAGGCGAGCGAAAAAATTTGGGCGTGACGGGTCGGGGGGTTTCATAGAGCGGACGTATCAATTCGACATACGTCGAGTCCGCCAATCTGCTCGTATCAGCCGAGCAGCGTTGCAATATGGGCCTTGTGGTGTCAGTGGCGAAGCCTTTTGGTCACGTCCGCCTCGGAATCCTGCCATGCGGCTTCGCGCTCGTAAGATTTGGCGATATCCCGGCTAACGGCATACCTGAGGACGATCAAACCAAAATATGGGACCTCGTGGACGCCTGGTCCGAAAGCGCCGGGGAGACCAATAAGGCCGCTTTGCGCGAACGAAACAGCTGTCGGTGATCGCCGGCGTGACGTGGTGGCAGTTCTATTTCCGGTTCTTTTCGGGCGCCATTCGCAGTCCGCAAATCGTCGAATTCCTCAAAGCCTTGCGTCGACAGATGCCTGGCCGGCTGTTGGTCATCTGGGATGGACTGCGAGCCCACCAAAGCCATCGGGTTCGGGGCTACATGGAAGACGATGGCGGGATCCAGATTGAACGGTTGCCGGCTTATGCGCCGGAGCTCAATCCGGTGGAGTACACCTGGGGTTATCTGAAGAATCGAGAGCTTGCCATTTTGTGCGCCACACATATCAGCCAAGCCCCTGACCTTGCGCGACGTCGCCTGCGTTCGATGCAGCGCCCACCAGCGCTCGCGACAGCGTTCTGGAAACAGGCGAGTTTGGATCTCTGAACTCACTACTTATTTATGCAAGGATCAATAGTCGCGGGTCAGCATCACCTGTAGCGGTCGTGGCCACTACGTTCGCACGAAGTTCTCCAGGTCGCCGAGTGGGAGTTTCAAGACTTATGAATATGAAGAAGATGAGGGCGTTCAGCGCCTGGTTCAGAGTGGTGCGTCGGATTTACGTCCCAGCTGCAAGGCTCGGACTTGCACGGAGATAACCGAAAACCGCCGAGCCTACAGATCTGTCATCCCGGCGATGCGCCCTCCGCTTTCGCAACGCTTGTCGTCATTTAATCTGAACTGACCGTAGTAATTCCTGGCGTTGATCTCTTGGGAACTGGCGACGCCGCGCGGTAAGCGCCTGGAGAAATACCATGTCGCTGGCGGAACTGGCGCGCGAAATGACTGGCATCATAGAAACCACTAGCGAGCGCGATCTCGGTCAATGATAGTCGCTTGCCCCGTGGCAGCCTGAGCAGGCGCTCGCCTTCAGCAATACGAAGCTCGCACAGCTCGCGTCGGAATGTCGTTCCTGCAGCGGCGAACAATTTGTGCAGGTAACGCTTTGAAATTCCCAATTGTGCGGCAACCAAGCCGGGATCGAGATCCCCCGTCAGATAAATGTCACGCATCGTACTACGCACGCGTTGCCAGAGTCGGTGAGAACCCGCCGACGCAGAAATGGATGTGGCGACTGCCAATGTCAACAGTCCGCCAAGTTGATCAGCGACTGCTGAGCCGGGCAAGGGCAATTCCATGACGTGCATCGGGTCAATGTTCCACAGCGCGTGTGACAACGCTTGGCCCCAACCGCAACTGCCATCGATACGGACGCCGGCGACATCTTCGAATTGGGGAATCCAGCGTCGCATCCAGTCCGCCGTTATGCGCAGGATCAACGCGGCGCTCAAACTTGGCAAGCTGAACTGGAAAAGTTGCTTGCTATCCAGGAGCATGCTATCTCCTACCTTGAGTTCGGCGCTTCGCTGTCGCGTCTCGAAATGAAATGCCCCGCTGCGGATATGCACCAGGCACAGTGAATCATCACTACGATGCGCCACACAAGCTCGGCCATGATCAACCTTCTGGTCGCTTTCGGCGGCGACGTAATAGACCTGAGCCCGTCCGAGATCAGCACCGACCATCCGACCGATGAAGTGCGACCTTGCACGGCTGCTGATCTCGAGACGCAGAACGTTATCTGCGAAAAGGCGATTCCAATATTCCAAAGATTTGCCAGGCGCCACGTCGCCTGTCGACCAGCACACTTGATCACTTTTCAT
>JAYWAC010000218.1:0-4226 GCA_043782755.1 Pseudomonadota bacterium
GAACCGTTAATCGGCACGCCGACAGCCCGAGTAAAAATGCAGTCCTCGTGACTGAACGCTTTATGGGGCTCGGTGTGCGCTTATTCCATCAAGGCCAGCGGCTACGTGCTGCACCAGTAGGCCGGATACATTGACGCAAACGTCGTTCTGTTCGGAAGGGATTGAAGCTTGCAAATCCGGGGCAGACCATACATTTTTTACTATTTCTAGATCGAGCTTGGTGTTGGCCAGCTCGCGTCGCAGCCGCGCGTTCTCCGCTTCGAGTTCACTCGCCGCGCGCTTGACCGGCGCGAGGGTGCCCGACTTACCCTCGAGCTTGCCGGCCCGATGAAGCCGCACCCAGTTCCATAGACTCGAGTCCGGAATACCCAGCCGCTTAGCCGCTTCGTTGCCACCCACCGACTCGGCCAGTCGCACCGCTTCAACCTTGAACTCCCTCGTATACTGCCGGTTCGGTACCGCATCTTTCTTGCTCATAAATTCCTCCGTTCACCAGAAAATTACCAATAATCTGATGTACGTGGAACCGAGGCAGGGTCATGGAAGGACTATGCGGGCGGTACAAGTTTCAGCGTGCCGGGCAACAGCCATTTCGATATCGAAGTGCTGGAGGCAGTGGATTACGTTTGTCATTTTGGCTGATAGCCACACCGCTATACTCGCATCCTTCTCCGCCCTTCCTTGTGGATCAGACTTCAGTCTGATCCACAATAAGCTGAGGAAGAGAGAGCTGCGGCTGAATGAGGCTCGTTGCCCCTACAACTTGCCCGCCACCCGCAACTCCTCCACCTGCTTATCCTGCGCAATCGCACCACTCGCATACAGTGCCGCGACCTTATCCGCGCTGTAGCCCAACTGCTGGATCAGAATCTCCTCGTTGTGCTCGCCAAGATAGGGCGCGCGGAACGGGATGGACGTCGAAAGCGTCGAGAGCTTGAATGGCGAGCGCGCTACCGGCGTGATGCCGAGTTCGGGATGGGGCAGGTCCTGAAAAAATTCGCGCGCGGCATGTTGCCCATGTTTGGGCACGTCGACGATGTCGAGGATAGGCGCAGAAGGCACGCGCGCCTCCGCCAGCACGGCGAGGGCCGCCGCATCGTTGTCGAAACTTTGCAGCCAGGCTTCAACCATCGCGCGCACTTCCGGACGGCGCGAACAACGCGCGACCTGCGTAGCGAAACGCTCGTCCGTTTCGAGATCAGGCCGGCCCATGGCGCGCACCAGCGCCGGCCATTGCGGTTCCAGTACCGCCAACACCACATATCCCTCCTTTGAGCGATAGGTGCCATAGGGGCAGATGGAATAGAAGTCGCCGCCGAATCGCATCGGCTTGAATCGCCCCTCGCTCATCATCGCGAGCGGAATGTTGATGTAGTCCATGTACACCAAGGCTTCGAGCTGCGAAATGTCGATGTACTGGCCTTCGCCATGCAGCGCGCGGTGATAGAGCGCGGCGGCGATGGCGAAGGCGGCGTGCACACCGGCATTCGGGTCGCCGAAATAATTACCAACGTACTGCGGCGGGCCATCGGGATCGCCCGTCATGGACATCACGCCGCTCTGGGCCTGAGCGATGATGTCGAAGCTGGTGAAATTGGCGTAGGGGCCTTCTTGGCCGAAGCCTGAAATGGAACACATGACGAGCTTGGGATTGATGGCCTTGAGCGACGCGTAGTCGAAACCATATTTGGCCATCACGCCGGGACTGTAGTTTTCGATCACCACGTCGGCGTCGCGCACCAGTTCTTGCACCAGCGCACGCGCCTCGGCCTTGCTGAAATCCACCGCCAGGGATTTCTTGCCGGCGCAGGCGGCGAGAAAGAAGGCACTCACACCCGGCGCGACGAAATGGATACGCCGACCGTGATCGCCACCCGGCGTGCGTTCTATTTTGATCACCTCGGCGCCAAATTCAGTCAACAGACGGGTCGCGGCCGGTCCCGCCAGGTATTGCGTGAAATCGAGCACCTTGATGCCGGACAGCATCTTGCGGCCGGGAGCGGAGGCAGACATGGCGGTTCCTTGAATGAGCATGGGCGTGCCCGATTATGCGTGGCGCGACGGCGCGTCTGTCAAATGCCGGTACGTGGCTCGGCCTACACGATCGAGTGGGGCACTCACACGGCATATCGCGCCTGACAATTGCAAGCCCCGCCGTATAATCCGAAGCGGCTCGATCATGGGCCTGCACTCTGGGGGAATCATCTTGAGCACTGCACTCGATCAACATTTAGCCAAGGCTGTAGCGAGCGGCGCGATACCGGGCGTGGTCGCCCTCGCCGCCGACGCAAACGGCATCATCTACAGCGGCGCCTTCGGCCAGCGTGGTCCGACTGACGCTGCGCCCATGGCGCTCGACACCGTGTTCCGCATCGCATCGATGACCAAGGCCATCACGTCAGCGGCCGCCATGAAGCTGGTCGAGGAGGGCCGCATCGCGCTCGATCAGCCGATGAAGGAAATCGCGCCGGAAATCGGTCAGGCCCAGGTGCTGACCGGCTTTGATGCTGACGGCCGGCCACAGACCCGCGCGCCGAAGCGCGACATCACCTTGCGTCATCTGCTCACCCACACCTCGGGCTATTCCTACGACTTGTTCAATGCCCGAGTCGGCAACTACATGCAGTATCACCAATTGCCGTCGATCGCGACCTGCAAGTTCGATTCGCTGAAGGCGCCACTGGTGTTCGAGCCGGGCGAGCGCTGGGAATACGGCATCGGCATCGACTGGGCTGGACGCATCATCGAAATCGTCAGCGGCATGAAGCTCGCCGAATATTTGGGCCGGCACTTCTTCACACCACTCAAGATGCACGACACCAGCTTCATCCTGCGACCCGACATGCAATCACGCCTGGTGCAGGCTGCGGCGCGCACGCCGGACGGTGTGTTATCGCCCATCGATTTCGAGTTTCCGTCCGATGGCGATTTCCACATGGGTGGCGGCGGTCTCTATTCCACTGGCCAGGACTATCTGCGCTTCACGCGCATGATGCTTGGCGGCGGCAGTCTCGACGGCGCACAGGTCTTAAAGGCCGAGACCGTCAAGCTCATGGGCCAGAATGCGATTGGCGATATCGCCGTGCCGCCCTTCGTCAGTGACAACCCGGCGATGGCGCTGTCGGCCGATCTGTTCCCGGGTCAGATTGCGCGCTGGGGTCTGTCCTTCGTCATCAACACCGAAGATATTCCCGGCTGTCGCGCCGCCAATAGCCTGGCCTGGGCCGGCGTGCACAACACCTTCTTCTGGATAGATCCGAGCCGGCAATTGACTGCCGTGCTGATGATGCAGCTGCTGCCGGCCAACGATCCGAAAGTGCTGGGCACGTTGATAGGTTACGAACAGGCGCTGTACGCATCGCGTCCATAGTTCATACGCGGCCATTACGAGGGGAGAGCTTCTGCCATGTCGATCACCAACAACAGCGTTGGCGTCTTTCTATACCCGGACAACTTCTCCGGCCCGGAGCTGGCCGAAGCCGCGCAACGCATCGAGGCGCTCGGCTATCAGTCCATCTGGTATCCCGAGGTCTACTACTACGAGAGCTTCACGCTCGGCAGCTTTCTGTTGAGCCAGACAAAAAAGATCACCGTCGCGAGCGGTATCGCCAACATCTACGGCCGCGACCCCATGACCTGCGTGCAGAGCGGTCGCAGTCTGCGTTCCTTCCATGGCGACCGTTTCGTCATGGGTCTCGGCGTCTCTCACGAATCCATCGTCAGCGACGCCCATGGTCATGCCTATGGCAAGCCACTCACCACTATGCGCAACTATCTCGATGCCATGGACCGCGCCCGTCCGCATCTGCGCGGCGAGGATCCGCCGATGGTGATCGGTGCCTTGGGCTGGAAGATGATCGAACTGTCGGGCGAACGCACCCACGGTGCCCATCCTTTCAATTCACCACCGGAACACACCCGTCGTACCCGCGAAATCATCGGCCCGGATAAATGGCTGTGCACCGCCCAGCACGTGATCTGGACCACCGATGCGAAGGCCGCGCGCGCGGCGGCACGCAAAGCGCTGGAGTTCTATTTCATCACGCCCAACCACTACAAGAACTGGCTGCGCCTCGGTTACACCGCACAGGATCTGGAACACGGCGGCAGCGATCGTCTGATCGACGCGCTAGTCGCGTATGGCACGGAAGAGCAGATTCGCGATCGCGTGCAGCAGCACTTCGATGCCGGCGCCACCCAGGTGATTCTGAACACCATACGGCTGT
>JAYWAC010000219.1:0-4211 GCA_043782755.1 Pseudomonadota bacterium
GTTGCTGATTAAGGTGCTGCGTTGGCTGGAGCATTTTGCCTATCGCAAGGCAGACCGAATCGTGCCGGTGACCGATGCTTTCGCGGCCTACATGCGAGACGGTGGTATTCCCGGCGGAAAAATCGTTGTTATTAAAAACGGCGTGGAATTGGGCTTGTTTCAGCGCGATACCTCGGGGGAGGCCATGCGTGCTCGGCTCGGCCTGCAAGGTAAGACCGTGGCGGCGTACTTCGGAACGCACGGCATGGCCCATCATCTGGAGACTGTTCTGGAGGCCGCTCAGCTAGTTGCCGATGATCCGCGTATCGTGTTTGTGCTAGTAGGGGACGGTGCAGAAAGGGCGAGGCTACTTGTACTGAAGAATCAGATGGGATTGGCGAATGTCTTAATGCTGGATCAGCAACCGAAAGAGGCGATGCCTGAGTTGTGGGCCATGTCGGACGTAAGCCTGGTGTTGTTGAGAAAGACCGATCTCTTCAAGACGGTAATCCCGTCCAAGATATTCGAGGCCATGGGTATGGCTAAACCGATTATTCTGGGGGTCGAGGGTGAATCGCGTGAACTGGTGGTGGAGGCTGGCGCCGGCTTGACCATTGAACCCGAGAGTGCCGCAGAACTGGCTGCGGCAATTCGTCGATTGGCTGACAACCCGGCGCAAGCGCTGGCCATTGGGCAGCAGGGCTATGAGTACGTTTGCGCCAATTTCGATCGCCGTGTATTGGCGGGTCGGTACATCGAGCTGATGCGTGGCCTGATTTCGGCGCATTCCTGAGCGGACCGTAGCCCCGAGACATGTAGGCGGAGCGGGCGGGGTAGCCGCGCAGCGAATAAATCGATGCCGGTGGAGTTTCTGAGGAGTAGACGACGAAAGCTTTCAGATGGTCGCCCAAAGAGGTCTGCCGCTGGTTACCATAGTGACGGCCGAAGACCTCAAAAGTCGCGAACAAGAACTGGATAAGGAACGGACGGTCTAGCGATAGGCCGGCGGATAGGATCGCTCAATGAACGCTACGTTGCGCTACTGGAAGATGTCGCCCGCTGGCTGGCTGATGCTCGCGGCGGCTTGCGCTGTGGTCGGGGTATTGTTCTTCGACAGCCTCAACGTCATGGTGAGTTGGTGGATCGAACGTGAAGAGTACAGCCACGGCTTTCTGATACCGGTCATCTCCGCCTACCTCGTCTGGCAGCGGAGCGACAAACTACGCGAGGTCGAATTCACGGGTTCGTGGGCTGGCGTGGCTTTGGCAGGCTTGGGGCTGCTCCTCTATCTGGTCGGTGAGCTCGCCACCGTCTACACGATGATTCAGTACGCTTTCGTAATCTTCGTGCTGGGATTGGCCTGGGCAACACTGGGTACGCGGGCATTCCGCATCATCGCGGTGCCGCTCTGCCTGCTGTTCTTCATGGTCCCGTTCCCAAACTTCATCTACAACAGCCTATCGTCCAAGCTGCAATTGCTCTCGTCCGAGATCGGCGTGATGGTCATTCGCGCCTTCGGTATCGGCGTGTTCCTTGAAGGTAATGTCATCGACCTCGGCAGCTACAAGCTGCAAGTGATCGAGGCCTGCAACGGCCTTCGTTACCTTTTCCCGCTCATGACGCTGGGCGTGATAGTGGCTTATTTCTACAATGCTGCATTGTGGAAGCGCGTGCTGATCTTTCTCTCCACGTTGCCCATCACCATTCTAATGAACAGCTTCCGCATCGGCGTCATCGGCGTGATGGTCGAGTATTGGGGGCAGTCGATGGCCGAAGGCTTCCTGCACGACTTCGAGGGCTGGGCAATCTTCATGGTCTGCTTTGCCATTCTGTTCCTGGAAATGTGGCTTTTAATGCGACTCTCCAAGGACAAGCGCCCGCTGCGTGAGGTGTTTGGAATCGATCCGCCGGTGCCGGCGTTGGCGGGCGTGCCGTATCAAGCGCAGCCAATCTCGCGTCCGGCGATAGCTGTGCTGGTGCTGACGGTTTTGACGCTGATCCCCGGGCTGACCTTGCCGAAGCGGGTAGAGGTGCCGCCCCAGCGCGCGAACTTCACGGAATTTCCGACGCAGGTCGAGCATTGGAAGGGCCGGGTGGGCACGCTCGAAACCATCTATCTCGATGCCCTCAAGCTGACCGATTACGCACTTATCGATTACACCAACGCGGACGGCGAGCTGGTCAATTTCTACTCTGCCTACTATGAGTCCCAGCGCAAAGGGCAGTCGGCTCATTCGCCGAAATCCTGCCTGCCCGGCGGCGGCTGGGTCATGGAGCAATTCGGCCCGTACACCGTTGACGGTGTATTGGTCGAAGGCGTGCCCTTGACCGTCAATCGTGTCGTCATCGCACAGGGTGAAAGCCGCCAGCTCGTTTATTATTGGTTCCAGCAGCGCGGTCGCTTGATCACCAACGAATATCTGGTGAAGTGGTACGTGTTCTGGGATGGGCTGACCAAGAATCGTTCGGACGGCGCCATGGTGCGCCTGGTTGCGCCGCTGCGACAAGGGGAGGAACTCGACCACGCTGACGCCTTGATGCGTGATTTCGTCGACAAAATTGCCGGGCAGTTGCCGCGCTTCATCCCTGACTGAGACCTGACATGCTGTCATTTTTCGCACTCATTGTTGCGATGTTCATAACGATGATGCTGATCCCGCCACTCATGCGTTCGGCCGAGCGCTTTCAGTTTGTCGACATGCCGGATGCGCGGAAAGTGCACAGTGCGCCTGTGCCCCGCATCGGCGGGGTGGCGATGGTGGCCGGTGCTATCACGCCTATTTTGTTGTGGATGGATATTTCCCAGGACGTGCAGGGCTTTCTGTTCGGCATAGCGCTCATTCTGTTCTTTGGCGTCTGGGATGACCGCGCGGCGCTCGACTTTCGCGTTAAATTCTTTGGTCAGTTGCTCGCCATCTGCGTAGTGATTTTTTACGGCGGCGTGGTCATCCGTTACATTCCATTTCATAGCTTCGATCCCATCCCAGACTACATTGCCTATCCGTTGACGGTATTCGCTTTGCTCGGTGTCACTAACGCAATCAACCTGTCGGATGGTTTGGATGGTCTTGCCGCCGGCACAACCTTCTTAAGTATCGCCATGATCAGTCTGCTGGCTTACATGGTGCACGACTACGGCATTTTCATGCTGGCCATGGCCGTGCTTGGCTGCATCATCGGTTTCCTGCGTTTCAATACCCATCCCGCGCAGATCTTCATGGGTGATGGCGGTAGTCAGTTTCTGGGGTTCGCGGCGGGCGTGCTGGTGATCCGGTTGACGCAGAAGTCCGGCACGATCATGAGCCCCGCCATGCCGCTATTGCTGCTCGGGCTGCCCTTGATCGACACCTTCCTGGTCATGGGCCAGCGTCTGGCCGAGCGCCGCTCGCCGTTTCATCCCGACAAAAATCATCTTCATCACAAGTTGATGGCGCTTGGTTTCGACCACTATGAAGCAGTGGTCGTGATCTATTCGGTCCAGACGCTGCTGGTGACGTTGGCGTATTTCCTGCGCTATCGCTCGGATCTCACTAGCGTCGCGGTGTTCCTTGCCGCACTGGTGGGCCTTGGCTTGTTCTTTCCGCTCGCCAAGCGCATGGACTGGGGGGTCAAACAAGGGCGTTCTATACACGCGTCCTCGGCGATCACGCGGATTGCCGGGCAGTTGAAGCGCAGTGGTCTGCTCGGACGTGTGCCGGTGTTGCTGGCGGCGATTTCCATTCTGATTTATTCCTGCCTGGCGATTGCATTGACGGGTGAATTCCCAAGCGACGCGGTGTTGACTGCCGATGTGCTTTGCGGAGCCTCGCTGGCTATGTTGATGCTCCGCCGCAGCGAACCGAACTACGCACTGTTTGAGCGTCTGCTGCTCTACGTGGCAGTCACGACGGTAGTTTTCTACTGGAGTCGGGTGCAGGGCGATTCGGTGTGGTTGCATCGCTTCGAGAATTTGTATTTCGGCATCCTGGGCCTTCTGCTAGTGGTGGCTTATCGGTTCACGCGCGATCGGAATTTCGGTGTCACGCCCACTGATTTCCTCATCATCTTTATCGCGCTGGTCGTGCCGACGGTGTCTTCGTCACTGTTCCCTCAGAACAACATCACGGAAGTCGCGATCAAGGTCTTGATCATGTTCTATGCGGTCGAATTGATTGTGGCGCAGGCCAGCGGGCGGATGTGGGTGCTGCGGCTCGTGGTCGCCAGCGTGATGACCTTGTTGGCAGTGCGAGTGG
>JAYWAC010000220.1:0-29112 GCA_043782755.1 Pseudomonadota bacterium
TAGAGCGGCGCGAGCAGCACACAGGTGCCGACCTTGATGCGCTTGGTGCGCATGCCGATCATGCCGGCCATCAACACCGGCGCGGGCAGATAGCTGTCCTGCTGCTGATGATGTTCGGTGAAATAGAAGCCGTCGAAGCCGACCTCCTCGCACAACTCCGCCTGCTCGATCAGCTCCTCAATGACACCGGCGCTGTTCTTACCGTCGGGGGCGTCCTGGGTGCAGGGGAAATAGCCTACAGGCAGCATCGATGACCTCCTCGCGGGCCAATAGTGTGGCGGCATTCTGTCAAATGGACGGGCAGCTCACCACCGCCGGATGGATAGCGCGACCTTATCTCAAACTGACTGTGGGTCCGGCTTCAGTCAGGCATTCTCTTTCAGTGCCCTCGAATAAATGTCCGACTGAAGTCGGACCCACAAACAAAGCGGCGTATCGCAACGCTACAATCGTCCCTGAATAGCGAGGGACCACCCCATGTTTCTCAATCATGACGGCGACTACGACAGCATACGCGCAGCGTTCAGCTGGACGGGTCAGGTGCCCGAATTCCTGAACCTCGCCCATGAGTGTTGTGAGCGCTGGGCGGGCGACCAGCAGCGCCTGGCCTTGATCTACGAACACGCTGATCGCACGGTCGGGCGCTACACCTATGCCGAGCTTGACGACTACGCGAGCCGCTTCGCCAATGTCCTACAAGAACGCGGCCTGGTGCGTGGCGAGCGCGTCTCGGTCTTGCTGTCACAACATCCGGAAACCACCCTCACCCATCTCGCCGCGTGGAAGCTCGGCCTGGTGACCAGCCCGACCTCGGTGTTGTTCGGCACGGATGCCCTGGCCTATCGCTTGAATGACAGCGGCGCGCGCGTGCTGGTCACCGACAGCGACAACATCGACAAGCTGCGTGCGATCCGCAACCAGTGCCCGCGACTTGAACATGTGTTTCTGATCGACGACGCCGCTCGCGACGCCGACAACTTCTGGCGCGCACTCGAACATGCCTCGCCCGAGTGTCGCGCGGTGCAGACCCGCGCCGACGATGCGGCCTGGATCAGTTACACCTCGGGCACTACCGGCGCACCCAAGGGCGCGCTGCAACCCCATCGTCTGCTGCTCGGCATGTTGCCCAGTCTCGAATTCGTGTGGGATGCCTTTCCGCGTACCGGCGATGTGACCTGGTCACCGGCCGACTGGTCGTGGATGGGCGGCTTCGCTGGCGTGATGCTGCCAAGCCTGTGGCACGGTTGCACCACGGTCGGCACTTCGCTCGGCGGCTTCGATCCCGAGAACGCGTTTCGCATCCTGGCTGATTACGGCGTGACCTGTACGCTGCTGGTGCCGACCATGCTAAAACTCATGCGTCAGATCCCCAATCCACGCCAACGCTATGCACTCAAAGTGCGGGTGGTGAAATCCGGCGCCGAAGCGGTCGGTGTGGAATTGTTCGAATGGGCCGAGCGCGAACTCGGGATCCGCATCAACGAAGTATTCGGTCAGACCGAATGCATGGAACCGCTCGGCAACAATGGTCGCGTGATGACCATCAAGCCCGGGTCTATCGGCCGACCGCTGCCTGGTCACACCTGCGCTATCGTCAATGACGCTGGCCATGAACTCCCCGACGGCGAGGTCGGCCATATCGCCGTCAAGGCGCCGCATCCGGTGATGTTCTTAGGCTATCTAAATCGTCCCGACGCGACCGCCGAGAAATATGTCGACGGCTGGCTGTTAACCGGTGACACCGGCACGCGCGATGCCGACGGTTACTACTGGTTCCGCGGCCGTGCCGACGATGTGATCACCTCGGCCGGTTATCGCATTGGCCCAACCGAAATCGAAGAAGCTTTGCTATGTCACCCGGCGGTGCAGAACGTCGCCGTGATCGGTGTGCCCGATGCGGTGCGCACCGAAATCATCAAGGCCTTTGTGGTCTTGGCAACAGGTCATGCTGCCAGTGATGGATTGATCGCCGAACTGCAGGACTTCGTGCGCCAGCGTCTCGCGCGGCATGAAGTGCCGCGACTGATCGAATTCATGGACAGTCTGCCGATGACGACCACACACAAGATTTTGCGACGCGAGCTGCGGGAGCGAGAGAAACAGAAAACGGGCGGGGCGTGACCCTGGTAGTTGCGACCATTCGCACATTCAATTCGAATTTGTGACACAGGGGCGCGCCATTGAATGTGCGAATGGTCGCACCTATCTTGAAAGCCGCATAATCTCCTGCCACTCTGCGGCGGTTACCGGCATCACCGACAATCGTCCCTGTCTTAACAGCACAAACTCGACCAGCGCCGGCGTGCCCTTGATGGTAGCCAGCGTCACCGGCTTGGCCAGCGGCTCGACGGCGCGCACTTTCACCGCAACGAAACGTGCTGTCTCGTCCTTCTCATCGGCAAACGCCTCACCCAGCACTGCGGCGATACCGACGATGCGCTTGTCCTTGCCTGTGTGATAAATGAAAGCCTCGTCGCCTGCGCGCATACGACGCAGATAGCCGGCGGCCTGATGATTGCGTATGCCATCCCAAGTCTCACCGCGCGCACCAGCGGCGCACAGATGTTGCCAGGAGAATTCGTCGGGTTCGGTCTTCAACAGCCAGTAGGCCATGCGGCATGCTCATCGGTGTCCACGCTGGGGGAGATTCTCTCCCGCCGCAGCGGCCACCGCCAGGCTCGGCAGCGGCAGGCGATATTCGATCGAGGCCGACCAGCCATTGTCGCGTACCACCCGCGAACGGCGATAACCACGCACCGAACCGGTACCGCCGAGCGAGAACTTCTCCAGCGATAAGAGCGGCTCACTGGCGTCCTGCCCATCAGCACGCAGGACCAGACTGCCGGCGCGCGGACCTAAGGTGTGCAGCCAGTGCGCCTGCAACAAACCACTGTGAAAACTCGAATCGGGCTGGCCATCGAAAGGCTCGGTGCCACCTAAGCCGCGCAAGTCGAGGCTAAAGGTGTAACGCAGACTGGCGCCGACCTGACGTGCACTGGTGCACCGAGACCGGCCTGGATACGCGCACGCAAATAGTCTGCATTGATACGCTTGGCACCGCTGATCTCGATGCGCTCGATACCGGCCTCGACGACCTCGATACACAAGGTACCGCTGCTGACATCCTGATTCGGAATCACCGCGCGCGAAGTGCGAAAGCCGGCCGTCGCATAGGCATCGTCGATGCGTTTGCGCAGCGTCTGCAAATCTTCAGGGGTTGTTTTAATGTGCCAATGCATTGGCATCTTCGTGCAGCCTCGCTCCCCGAACTTGCCCTTGTGGGTCAGACTTCAGTCTGACATTCATGAACTGCCGAGGCTATCGGGGCTGAGCGAGTGTCAGACTGAAGTCTGACCCACAAAAGAATAGAGAGGTGGCGTGGTAGAGGCCTAGTAACGAGCAGATAGAAAGCCCGCAGAGAATCCATACCCCCCGCTTTTATCAGGTGATCAGTTGCAGACCTACACCCAATTCATTCGCACCTACAATCCCTGGCTAGATTTGTAGCTGCGACCATTCGCACACTTGCCTGACCATCCACCGCCCCATCTCAATGCAATAAATCGGCGGCCCACATCGGCTCCGACAACAGCGAAAACTGCTCGCGCAATTCCAACACATGCCGCTCCCAATAGGCCTGCGTGTTGAACCACGGAAACGCGCGCGGGAAGGCCGGATCGTCCCAGCGACGCGCGAGCCACGCGGCATATTGCAGCATGCGCAATGTGCGTAAGGGTTCAACCAGCGACAGTTCGCGGAAGTCGAAATCACCGAACTCGTGATAACCGTCGAGGATCGCCGTGAGTTGGATGCGCTGCTCCTCGGGATGTCCCGATAACAGCATCCACAGATCCTGCACCGCCGGTGCCATGCGTGCATCGTCGAAGTCGACGAAGTTCGGCGCATCGTCGCGCCACAACACGTTGCCGGCGTGACAATCGCCATGCACGCGTCGCCACACCACGCCTTCGCATTGGGCGAAGCGTTCGCTGCACAAACGCAGTAGATCGTCCGCCAGACTGCTGTAGGCGAGACGCAGATCGGCGGGCAGACAATGCGCCTTCACGTAGTCAACGCTCTCGATGCCAAAAGTCTGCACATCGATGGCGGGACGATGTCGGAAGGGCTTGCCAAATCCGACCGTATGCATGCGCGCCAGCATGCGGCCCATGGTCGCCAGTGCATCGCGTTGATCGAAATCCGGCGCACGGCCACCGCGGCGCGGGAATAGCGCGAGACGATGATCGCCGAGGTGATGCAGACTGTGCTTGGCATCCTTGCCCAACGGCGCCACCACCGGCAGGCCCTGGCGCGCAAGATCGAAAGTGAACTCGTGCTCTTCGCGGATCGCCGCGTCGCTCCAGCGCTGCGGGCGATAGAACTTCGCGATCAAGGGTTCGCGGTCTTCGACTCCGACCTGGTAGACGCGATTCTCGTAACTGTTCAGCGCCAGCAGGCGCCCGTCGGTGACATAGCCCTGCGCTTCCACCGCCGCCAGAATGAAATCCGGCGTCAGTGCTTCAAAGGGATGCAGGACGGTGGCGTTCAGTGGCTTAGCTTGGCGGCCAGCGCCGCTACCTGGTCGAGCACTGGCAAGACCTGTTCACGACCCTCGCACGGCAGACCGTAGACCAGATAGGAATAGCCTGCGCTGAGTTGCGCGCGCGCTTGCGCTTCATCGAGCGGTGCGTAGAAATAGGAGAGCGTGATGTCCTCGAAGGGCCGGCCGCGACGCGCGCAGGCCTCCTTCAATCCATCAATGGTCGCGCCACCCTGGCGGCCGCCGACCGGCAGCCAGCCATCGGCGTATTCGGCCACCCGATCGGCGACGAACTTGGAATTGGCACCGAGCCAAATAGGCGGTCCGCCCTTCTGCACCGGCTTGGGGTAAGACCACAGCTTGTTGAAGTCGACGAATTCACCGTGAAACTCCGGCTCGTCTTCCGTCCAGATGGCCTTCATGGCGAGGATGCGTTCACGCACCACCCGCCAGCGCGTGTCGAAAGTCACGCCGTGGTTCTCGATCTCAGGCTTATTCCAGCCGGCGCCGACGCCAAAGATGAAACGCCCGTTGGACAGGCTGTCGATGGTCGCCACTTCCTTGGCGAGCGAAATGGGATGGCGCTGCGAGACCAGGCAGATGCCGGTGCCGAGATCGATACGTTCAGTGACTGCCGCCGCCGCCGCCAGCGCGACGAAGGGGTCATAGGTGCGCAAATAAGGCGCCGGCAATTTGCCGTCGGGAAAAAAGGGCGAATGGGTATCCAGTGGAATGTGGGTGTGCTCCGGCAGGAACAGGCCATCCAAGCCGCGTTCCTCCACCGCCCGTGCGAGTTCGGTCGGCTGTATGGATTGGTCGGTCGCGAAAATGATGACGCCGACGCGAAGCTTGCTCATCCCACCCTCTCCTCAAGAATACACAACACCTCGGCCATGATAGCGCGTGCGCCGCGCCTCACCACGCCATCATCGCGCGAGCTTGCACTTGGCCGCTCGCCGCCGGGCGCCGATAATCGATGCTCGACCATAGCCCCTGGGCCGTCATGACGGCCACCCACTAGCGGAGACTCGCGCGATGAATAGGCATGTGAACGTAGTTGGCGTCGGCATGACGCAGTTCAAGACCCCGAAGAACGCCGATCCCTATACGGTGATGGGTCATGAAGCCGGCCAGCTCGCGCTGGCCGATGCCGGTCTCGATTACCGCGCTATCGAACAGGCTTATGTGGGTTTCGTCTACGCTGATTCGACCGCCGGCCAGCGTGTGGTCTACGAACTCGGCATGACCGGCATTCCGGTCTTCAACGTCAACAACAATTGCGCGACCGGTTCGAGCGCCCTCTACCTGGCCCGCCAGGCGGTGGAATCGGGCATGGTCGAATGCGCGCTCGCGCTCGGCTTTGAGCAGATGACGCCAGGCGCGCTGGCCTATCTGTTCAATGATCGCCCCGCGCCGCTCAGTAAGTTCACCGATCTGGCCAAGCACAAATACGGCGACAGCGACGTGCCGATGGCACCGCTGTTATTCGGCGGTGCCGGCCGCGAGTACATCGAGAAGTACGGCGCCAAGCCCGAGACCTTTGGTCGTATCACGGTCAAGGCGCGCCAACATGCGCAACGCAATCCCAAGGCGGTCTTTCGCGATCTGGTGACCTTGGAACAGGTCATGCAAAGCCCGACCATCTGTGACCCGGTGACGCGCTTTCAATGCTGCCCACCGACTTGCGGCGCGGCCGCCGCGATAGTCTGTTCCGACGATTTCGCCAAGCGCCATGGCATCAAGCCGCGTGTGCGCATCGCCGCCCAGGCCATGACCACCGACAGCGCCTCGACCTTTGGCGACAGCCTGATCAGCACGGTCGGCTATGACATGTCGCGCGCCGCCGCGCTCAAGGTCTATGACGACGCCGGCATCGGGCCGGAGGACGTCAAGGTGGTGGAACTCCACGACTGCTTCAGCACCAACGAAGTGCTGAGCTATGAAGCCCTCGGCCTCACCGCGCCCGGCACCGCCGAGCGCATGATCGAAGATGGCGACAACACCTACGGCGGCAAGTACGTGGTCAATCCCTCGGGCGGTCTCATCTCTAAAGGCCATCCGCTCGGTGCCACCGGCCTCGCGCAGTGCGCCGAACTCAACTGGCAGCTGCGCGATGAGGCGGGCGAGCGCCAGGTCGAAGGCGCGCGTATCGCGCTTCAACACAACATCGGCCTCGGCGGTTGCTGTGTGGTGACGCTCTACGAACGTACCGCCTGAAGGCACGCCACCCAGGAAGCATGATCACCACCATAACTATGACTCATCCCGCCACCACCGTTATCGGTCTGGGTCGCATGGGCAGCGCGCTGGCTGGTGTACTGGCCGAAGCCGGCATCCCGCTGACGGTATGGAATCGCGATGCGGTCCGTGCCTATGCCTTCGAGGGACGTGCACGCATCGCGCGCAGCGCGGCAGAAGCGTGCGTGGATGCAGAACTGGTGCTGCTGTCGCTGAGCGATTACAGCGCCGGTATCGAAGTCATGGACGAGGTCGCCGATCAGACGGAACTGGCTGATAAGACTTTGGTGCAATTGACCAGCGGTTCACCGGCCGATGCGCGCACCATGGATGCCTGGGCCGGCATGCATGGCATGCACTATCTCGACGCCGCGATCGTTGCCTACCCGCACGCCATCGGCAGTGCGCAGGCGATGTTGTTTTATGCCGGTGATGAAAGCCGCTACGAACGTTTTCGCTCGACCTTGGCCGTACTCGGTGGCGTCAGTCAGTTCGTCGGCGAGGCTATCGGCGCCGCCGCCACCCTCGCTTGCGCGGTCCTCGAGCATTACTACGGTGCAACGCTTGCCATGCTGCACGGCGCGGCGCTGTGTGAATCCGAGTGTGTGCCGCTGACCCAGTACTTTCAGACCGTCAAGGCGCTGACACCCCTGCTCGGCGCGACGGCCGACACTGCACGCACGATGATCGACCGTGAGCTGTATACCGGTGTCGATTGTGCCCTCTCCACCCATATCGTCGCGCTGCGCCACATTCAGCGTCTGAGTCACGACAACGAGGTCGACACGCGCCTGCCGGATACCTTAATGGCGGCCTACAAGAAGGCCGCAGCGGCAGGCTATGGCGACGAGGAGATCGCGGCGGTATTCGAAGTGCTGCGCAAGAGCGTTGATTGATCACGCAGTGGTGCATGAGACGCTGGCGGTCCGCCTGCTGAAGACTGCGCGACCGTGCGTCACGCAGTCTCACACGGCCGACCAGCTAAGTTTCCCGATAGACCTCCGCGCCCTGCGCGCGGAATTCCTGCGCCTTGTCCTGCATGCCTTTTTCCAGCACCTCGGGCGATTCCGCCACACCCTGGGCGGCGGCATAGTCGCGCACCTCTTGGGTTATCTGCATCGAGCAGAACTTCGGTCCGCACATCGAACAGAAGTGGGCAAGCTTGTGGCCTTCCTTGGGCAAGGTCTGATCGTGGAAGTCGCGCGCCCGATCAGGATCGAGACTCAGGTTGAATTGATCTTCCCAACGGAAATCGAAGCGCGCCTTGGACAGGGCGTTATCCCGAATCTGCGCGCCCGGATGGCCCTTGGCGAGATCGGCGGCATGGGCGGCAATCTTGTAAGTGATGATGCCTTCCTTGACGTCGTTCTTGTCGGGCAGTCCGAGATGTTCCTTGGGCGTCACGTAACACAGCATGGCGGTGCCGAACCAACCGATCATGGCTGCGCCGATGGCGGACGTGATGTGGTCATAGCCGGGCGCGATGTCGGTGGTCAGCGGCCCCAGGGTATAGAACGGCGCCTCGCCGCAGACCTCAAGCTGCTTGTCCATGTTCTCCTTGATCATGTGCATGGGCACATGACCCGGACCTTCGATCATGACCTGCACGTCGTGCTGCCAGGCAATCTTGGTCAACTCGCCTAGCGTCTCCAGTTCGCCAAACTGCGCAGCGTCGTTGGCGTCAGCGATACTGCCCGGACGCAGGCCGTCACCCAGCGAGAAGCTGACGTCATAGGCCTTCATGATGTCGCAGATCTCTTCGAAATGGATGTAGAGGAAGCTCTCGCGATGGTGGGCCAGGCACCACTTCGCCATGATCGAACCGCCGCGCGAAACGATGCCGGTCACGCGTTTGGCGGTCATCGGGATATAGGCCAGGCGCACACCGGCGTGGATGGTGAAGTAATCGACACCTTGCTCGGCTTGTTCTATCAGTGTGTCGCGGAAGATTTCCCAAGTCAGCGCGGCGGCATCGCCATCGACCTTCTCAAGCGCCTGGTAGATCGGCACCGTGCCGATAGGCACCGGTGAATTACGGATGATCCACTCGCGGGTTTCGTGAATATTCTTGCCGGTCGAGAGATCCATCACCGTATCGGCGCCCCAACGGGTCGACCAGGTCATCTTCGCCACTTCTTCCTCGATAGTCGAAGTGACGGCCGAGTTGCCGATGTTGGAATTGATCTTCACCAGGAAGTTACGGCCGATGATCATCGGTTCCGCTTCCGGGTGATTGATATTGGCCGGGATGATGGCGCGACCACGCGCGATTTCCTCGCGCACGAATTCCGCCGTCACCACGGCGGGAATCGATGCGCCGAAATCATGGCCCTTATGCATGCGGCCACAGGCGGCGGCCAAGGCTTCATAACGCTGATTCTCGCGGATCGCGATGTATTCCATTTCCGGCGTGATGATGCCCTTGCGCGCATAGTGCATTTGCGTGACGTTGGCGCCGGCCTTGGCGCGGCGCGGCGGGCGACGATGGGCGAAATGCAAATGGGCGAGATTGGTATCGGCGGCGCGGGCGCGGCCATAACGCGAAGTCAGGTCAGGCAGCGCCTCGGTATCGCCGCGTTCGACGATCCACGGCACGCGTAGCGGTGGCAGACCAAGACGCAGATCGATGTGTACCTGCGGGTCGGTATAGGGGCCCGAGGTGTCATAGACCGTGATGACGGGGTTGGCTTCAACACCACCGCGCAGCGCCGTCGGGTGCTGTTCGATTTCGCGCATCGGCACACGGACGTCAGGGCGGCTGCCGGTGACATAGATTTTGCGCGCGCGCGGAAAGGGTTGCACAGCCGCGTCGTCGACGACGGCGGATTCACTCAAGGGGAGTTCGGGAACGGCATTCATGGCATGGACCTCACAGGCTCGCACACCGGCGTGCTTGCCGGCGTTGTCGAATGGAGCACCAGGAGGGCCACTGCTTTCCTACGCCGGCATCACCCGGGTCAGGTTCGAAGGGTATGTTCTCAGCTCCGCCTCGCAGTGGAGCACCCCTAGCTTCGCTCGTCGCGGCACTATGCTGGTAATGACCATTGTTTGCAAGGCGAATGGGTCAGGACTTGGTGCTCAAGATCGCCATCGTGCAACGCGAAATACAGGTCGGTCGGCCAGCGTCATCGCGCAGGCGGATTTCCCACACCTGGGTACTGCGACCACGATGAATGGGCGTGGCGCGACCGGTGACATGACCGTCCTTCGCACCGCGCAAATGATTGGCGTTGATTTCGAGACCGACACAGGTCTGGCCGGCGTGATCGAGCGTGCAGTAACAGGCGACCGAGGCCAGCGTTTCAGCCAGCACCACCGCAGCGCCGCCATGCAGTAGGCCGGCCGGCTGCTTGTTGTGTTGCACGACCGGGATGCGTGCTTCCAACCAGTCGTCACCGGCGGCGACGAATTCGATGCCGAGATACTCGACCAACAGACCCGCGTTGCTCGCGCGCGCGCAAGCCAGTACATCGTTCACTGTCCAGATAGCTTGGCCCGCCATAGGCTCGATAATCCTCTCGCACTTGTTAGATAGTTTTCGATCACCCGACTGAAGGCTCGCCATGGCGAGTGCAGGCGATGATGCCACAAGCACCGCAGGGCTACATCCAGACTTGGAATTCGTCCGTCTCGAACCTATTGCGCGCAGTCCGGATCGTCGTAGCCCGTCAAGTTTTTGAGTCCTTCGAGCGCGGCTAGGTGTGCCAGCGAACGGAATATGCTTCGACGCATCTCTATTGTCCTTATAGCAACCATCAAACCGCGCGGCATTCCACCCGAGAGGCGACTAACAATGAGCACGATTTTAATTATTGTCCTGGTCGTTCTACTGCTTGGCGGCGGTGGTGGATATTACGGCTACAACCGCTACGGCGGATCCGGACTCAGCGGCGCGCTTGGCTTGGTACTGATAGTTGTGGTCGTCCTGTGGTTAACCGGCGGCCTGCCCATCAATCAACTCTGAATCGAACGCAAGGTCTTCGGCTTAGAACGCCCTGACACTAGCGCTTGAGTTCGCATTTCCCCAGTCAGGAGCAAGCTCGATGAAAACCGTAAAACTAGCACTGCCCTTATTGTTCACGCTTGCTTACGGTTGCGCGTCGGCAGTGGCCATGCCGCTATTAGGTTCAGCCCAGAGCTACTCAGTGCTGGGTGCCTCGACGGTGACCAACACCGGCTCGACCACGCTGTGGGGCGATCTCGGTGTCTTCCCTGGCAGTTCAATAACAGGCCTAGCAACCATCTCACTGACAGGCGCGGTTCATCAAACCGACGCCGTCGCCCAGCAAGCTCAGATTGATTCTCTGACTGCATACAACGTACTCGCCGGTCAGTCTGTCACGAGCGATCTGACGGGTCAGGATCTGGGCGGGCTTACGCTCAGTCCTGGCGTCTACTTCTTTTCATCGTTCGCGCAATTGACTGGAACGCTGACCCTCGATGCCCTGCATGAGCCCAATGCGCTCTTCGTTTTTCAGATCGCGAGCGCGCTGACGACCGCCAGCAACTCGGTTATCAACATCATCAACGGCAGCGCTGGTGAGGGCGTCTATTGGCAAATCGGCAGTTCCGCGACTCTCGGTACGAGCACGGTGTTCGCCGGAAATATTCTCGCGGACCAGTCGATTACCCTGAATACCACGGCCAAGATTTCGTGCGGACGGGCTATTGCACTGCACGCCGCGGTCACCATGGATAGCAATACCATTTCTAACGATTGCAAGGCCTTCAATGGCGGGACCGACCGCAGCGACAATGGAAGCGCTGGCTTCAGCGGTGGTTTCGGCGCTAGTCAGCCTATTCCCGAGCCAGGCAGCTTTGCACTTTTAGGATTGGGCCTCATGGGATTGGGCGTCAACCGTCGTCGCATCGATTGAGATGCATGCGCGCCTACAGGCGCTAACGGTCAACACGCTCGGCCATGGATGTGTGAATGTGTCGTCGCTACGTTGGCGCGACCCAATGCGCCGCGCCTATCAATAATTGCTCCGCTTCTCTCATCAAGTTCGCCACGATCTCCTCAGCCGAGGGCAGATCATGAATCAAATCCGCCGCCTCACCGACTATCACCGGTGCGAGCCGTGTATCACCGCGTGCCAAGGCAGGGTCGAATTCCGATCTCTGCGCGGCAAGTTGGCTGGCTAAGCCCGCCGCCGCACCCGGCCAGCGCGCCGTCATGTCATTGGCGAGCGTGCGCAAGCTGTAGCCTGCCGGCCAGTCCCAGCCGCGCAGACGATCGAAGACCGCGCCGCGCACCGTGTCATCGCCACTCGCCGAGAGCAGGGCCTGTTTGGCCTCGGATGACACCAAGGCTTCGCGGCTAGCGTAGAAACGAGTGCCCAGCATCACGCCGCAGGCACCGAGCATGAAGGCGGCGGCAATGCCGCGCGCATCGGCGATGCCGCCGGCCGCCACTACCGGCAAGGGCGCGACCGCGTCGACCACCGCGGGTACCAGCGCCAGCGTGCCGCGCATGCCGGCATGACCGCCGGCATCGCTGCCCTGTGCCACCACCACGTCGGCGCCGGCGTCGCGTGCGGCGCGTGCCTGACGCACAGTTTGCACTTGCGCGATCAAGGCCGCGCCGGCGGCATGGATGCGTGCTGCGTAGGGCGCGATATCGCCGAAAGATAACAGCACCGCGCGCGCTTGCGCTGCCAGCGCGAGATCCAGGGCCTGCGGCACCTGATCGAGACGCCAATTGATAAAGCCCACGCCTATCGAGGCGGGTGCGGCCGCCGCCAGTTCAGCGCCCAACCATTCAGGGTCGCCATAACCGCCGCCGATCAGGCCCAAGCCACCGGCGCGCGACACCGCCGCCGCGAGTCGGCCACCGGCGACATTCGCCATCGGTGCCAGCAGCAAAGGCAATGCGAGCCCTAAGCGGGCACAGAGTACGGATTGAATCGCCATATTGGTTAACCTCACCCTGCCTGCGCGCTCGTCGAGCCGCGTTAGAATGCCAAAGTCGCGCGTGCTCGCGACCGCGTCGTCACCATAGCAAAGCACAGGCACCGAGCAGTTGTTCGACCGCGATTTCATTGGCTTCGAACTGGCCACTATTGTGGCCGGCCCATCAATTGAAGCGAGGCCTGCTGCTGGCTTGGGGTTTCCTCGAATTATCAGGGGCAGACATCGCGCAACTCGCCGCCGGCGGCGCCTTCGGTCCGGCGACGCGCTGACTTGCGCCTATAATCGCCCTACAGATTCGCCGCGCGGCGTCGACACAATCAACGCAGTTCCAGGTAAGGGTGAGGCGTATGTATCCGTTGATTCTCCGACCGCGCCGATCCTTGGCGCCGGGTCATCCCTACTCATCCTGATCTGATTCATGGCCACTTCCTTCGAGCGCAAGCTGCCGCTAACCAGCCCCCATCCCTTGCTGCTGGCCGCCTTCAATGCCACCACCGACGCCTTCGTGGTGGTCGACAGCGCGCAGCGTGTGCAACACATCAACCTCGCCGCCAGCACACTGCTCGGCTACAGCGCGGAAGAAGCTGTCGGTCTGCCGTGGCACGCGGTCGTGCAGTTCGTCGAAGGCGGTCCGGCGACCCTCGGCCTCGACGCGGACTGCGCGGCACTGGCCATGGCAGCCGATCACGCCACCGTAAGGAATCGAGACGGCACGCTGAAAGTGGTAGCAGCGCGCATTGAAGCCGTTGCCGAAGGCCCGCTCGGCGCCGCCCAAGGCGCCCTCATCACGCTGCGCGCCTACGACCCGGTAGTGGCACTCAAGAACGCCCTCGACGACGCCGAGCATCGCCTGCGTATCGCGCTCGCCGGTGGCCAGGTCGGGCTGTGGGAATGGCAGGCGGAGCGCAATATCCTGCGCGAATCGGGCTACTGGGTAGGCCGCACCGTGCACACCGCCACCGTCCGCGAAGTCAGTGGCCAGGACATGCTCGATAACACCCATCCCGACGACGTCGAGCGGGTGAATCAAGCCCTGGTCGCCCATCTACGCGGTGAGACCGAACACTACGAAGTCGAACAGCGCGTGCGCCTGGTGGAAGGCGGTTATGTGCGCTTCCTGGTCCGTGGTCAGTTCTCCGAGCGCGACATCGACGGTCGCGCCCGTTACCTGATCGGCACCTATACCGACATCACGGCACTGCGCGAACAGGAGCAGTTGTTGCGCTTCGCACTGGAGAGCAGCCAGCAAGGCATCTGGGAATGGCACATCGCCAGCAACACCATCATCGAACATCGCTTCTGGCGACCACAGCGCGACCGTTACGACATCAGTACACCCATCGATGGCCAGGCATTGCTGTCGCTCGCCCATCCTGATGACGGTGCCCACATCTACCAACAATTGCTGCTGCATCTGCGCGGCAAGACCGACGCCATCGAAGTCGAGCTGCGACTCCGTCGGCGTGATGGTGCTTATGGCTACTTCCTGATTCGCGGCCGCGCGCCGGAGCGGGATCAGGACGGTCGTTGTGAGCGCATGATCGGCACCTACACCGAAATCACCGCGCTCAAAGCCAACGAACGCGTGCTGCAGATCGCACTGGAAAATGGTCGTCAGGGTCTGTTCGACTGGGATCCGGACGCCGATCGTATCGAGTTCTCGCGCGAGTGGTACGCGATGCTCGGCTATCCGGAAGGCTCCATCAGCAGCCATTCCGATAACGTACAACGCATTCTGCATCCGCACGACCGCGCGTCGGGCCGCACGGCCCTGATCCCGATGCTGAAGGGCGCGCGCGACGACTTTCAGGTCGAACATCGCTTTCGGCATCGCGACGGTCATTATCTCAACGTGCTATCGCGCGGACGCGTTATCGAGCGCAACAGCGATGGCCGCGCCAAGCGCGTGATCGGCACCCATGTCGACGTTACCGCGCTCAAACATACCGAAGCGCGCCTGCTCGAATCCCGCCAGTTGCTGGAGACCGTGCTCGACGCCTTGCCGCTGCGCGTATTCTGGAAAGACAACGACAGTCGTTATCTCGGCTGCAACCGCCGCTTCGCCGAAGATATCGGCGTACAACCGAATACCGCCATCGTCGGCAAGCTCGACAGCGAACTGCCGTGGCGCGAGGCCGCCACGCAACTGCGCGATGACGATCGACGCATCCTGACCGGTGCCGAGCCGCGCATCACCGTCGAACGTCATCTGACGCCGGCCTCGGGCGATCCCATCTGGGTCGAGACCCACAAGGTGCCGATACACGGCGGCGACGGCGGCATCATCGGCGTGCTTGGCATCTACGACGACATCACGCTGCGCCGCGCGCGCGAACAACAGTTGCAGGTGGTAGCCAACGCCCTGACCAGCGGCAAGCAATCGCGCTTGTTGAACGCCGTAACGCGCGCCGCCGCCGAACTGGCCGGTGCGGATTACGCCTTCGTCGCACGCATCAACGGCGACAGCACGGCGACGGTGTCGGCCTATTTCCCGAACCACGACACCTTCAAGGGCTTGACCTACGCGCTGGCGGGCACGCCCTGCGAGACCGCCATCGCCAACGCCGGCTGCTTCGTCGGCCACGGCGTCGCGCAGCGCTATCCCCAGGATCTCATGCTGAAGGAATACGGCATCGAGGCCTATTACGGTCAGCCGCTCGCCACCAGTGACGGCGAAATCATCGGGCTGTTCACCCTCATGTTCACCAGTGCGGTGACCGACCGCGAACGGGTGCGGCCGGTGATCGATATCTTTTCCGCACGAGCCGTCACCGAACTCGAACGCGAACGCACCCATGCCGAACTGCGCGCCAGCGAGCAGCGCCTCAATGCCGCCATGGAAGGTGGCCATCAAGGCCTGTGGGAATGGGACATCGACACCGATACCTTGACCACCTTCGGCAGCCACTATGCCGGCGTTGACGAAGACGGCGCGGCGCCGGTCGGCACCGGCACCACGCTGATGTCACGCGTCCATCCCGACGACCAGACACCCATGCGCGGCGCTTTGCGTGCCTATCTGCGTGGCGAGTCGCCGCACCATGCTTGTGAAGTGCGTCTGCTCGGCACCGACCTCATCTATCAATGGACCTTGGTGCGCGGTCGCGCGACCGCCTGGGATGGCTACGGCCGCGTGCAACGCATGCTCGGCACCTTCACTGACATCTCGGCGCTGAAGGACTCGCAGGCCGCGCTCGAACGCTCGCAGAAATTCCTTGAGCTGATCATCGACACCGTGCCCCAGGCCATTTTCTGGCAGGACCGTTCGTTCCGCTATCTCGGTTGCAACCGCCAGTTCGCCGAACTGGCTGGCGTCGCTGACCCGGACGAACTGCTGGGCAAGACCGACAAGGATCTCTGGTGGGCAGCGCAGGCCGCGCTGTTCATCGACGAAGACCAACCACTGCTGGACGGTGAGGTCGACCACGTCGCGCACGAGACTGAACTCGTCACGCCGTTTGGCGATCTGCGTTGGGTAGACATGATCAAGGTGCCGATACGCGATGGCGCCGGCACCATCATCGGTGTGCTGGGCGCGATTCACGACATCTCGGTGCGTAAACGCGCCGAGGAACATGCGCAGCGTCTGTCGCTCTACGACCCGCTGACCAATCTGCCCAACCGGCGTTATTTCACCGAGCGGCTGGAGGCCAGTCTCGCGGCGGCCGTGCGCCGCGGCAGTTGTGGCGCGCTGCTGTTCATCGACATGGATCAATTCAAGCGCATCAACGACACGCTCGGTCACTCGATCGGTGACGCCTTGCTGCAGGCGGTTGCCAATCGCTTGCAGAACGTGACGCGTCAAGACGACATGGTGGCGCGCCTCGGTGGCGACGAGTTCGTGGTGTTGTTGCCGGAACTCGCGCAGGACATGGAACACGCGGCGCGCCAGGCCCGTCTGGTCGCCGACAAGATTCACGAATCGCTGGGTCAGCCCTTTCAGTTCGATCATCATCAGTTCCACGTCACGCCGACCATCGGCATCACGCTGTTCCCCGATGCAGGCAAGGGCGTGGAAGACGTGTTAAAGGAAGCGGACACCGCGATGTACAGCGGCAAGGCCGCCGGCCGCAATGTCACGCGCTTCTTCCAGCCCGAGATGGAACAGAACGCGCAGGAACGCTTGTTGCTTGAGAACGATCTGCGCAGCGCCATCAAACGCGCACAGCTCGCCATCGTGTTCCAGCCGCAGATCGACGGTGCCGGTCGCGTTAGTGGCGCCGAAGTACTGTTGCGCTGGCATCATCCGACGCGCGGCCTCATCTCACCGGCGGAATTTATTCCCATCGCCGAGGAGCGCGGCCTCATCATCGACATCGGTCGCTGGGTATTGGAAGCCTCCTTCGCCACCTATCGGCGGTGGCTGGACGAAGGCCTGCTCGACATCGGCGAGCTGGCGATCAATGTCAGCTCGCGGCAGTTCCGTTCCGACACCTTCCTTGAGGATGTCGAGCGCTTGCTCGCCGCCTATCGCATTCCGCCCCAACGCATCGTGTTTGAAATCACCGAGAGCACGGTCATTGAGGACGTCAATGCCACCACCGCCATCATGGATCGGCTGCGACGACTGGGAGTGTTGTTCGCGCTTGACGACTTCGGCGTGGGTTATTCCTCGCTGTCCTATTTGAAGCGCCTGCCCATCGATCAACTCAAGATCGACCGCTCCTTCATCGCCGACATCGGCAGCGATCGCAATGACGAAATCATCTGCCAGACCATCGTCGCGATGGGCCAGCATCTGGGCTTGCAGACCGTCGCCGAAGGCGTCGAGACCGCCGCCCAGTTGGAATTCCTAAAGGGCCTGCGCTGCAATCGCTACCAGGGCTATCTGTTCCTGCGCCCCTCCTGCGAAGAGGATTTCCTGCGCTATTGCGCGGCGTCGGTCGTCGCTGGCGGTGCTGCCAGCGCGTCGTAGACCGCTTGCAGTAAAACGTCGGCCTTGATTGGTTTATGCAGAAAGCTGCGCACGCCTAGGCATGCCGCCTGCTCGGCATCGATGATCGCGCTGTAACCCGAAATAAGAATGACGGGCAGTTCTGGCCGCAGCGCCAGCGCCGCTACCGCGAGTTGCGCACCGCTCAGCTGCGGCATGGTCTGGTCGGTGATCACGATGTCGAAATCGTGGGGCGCGTTACGCAGTTGTGCGAGCGCGCGCAGCGCATCGCTTTCGACCACCACCGCGTAGTCATGCATCGCCAACAGTTCAGCGATGAAGCCGCCGACCGCACGCTCGTCGTCCACCACCAGCACGCGCGCCCGACGCACCGCCTTGTCGAGCGGCCGCGCGCTGACCACCGCCGTACTGCCCGCGCTGTTGGGCGTAGCCAGCGGAAAGTGAATATCAAACCGCGTGCCCTGGCCCGGCGCGGAATCGAGCATGATATGGCCGCCCTGGCAGTGCACGATGCCGTGCACCATGGCGAGGCCCATGCCGGTGCCGCCGCTAGCGGACTTGGTTGAAAAGAACGGTTCGAAAATTCGCTCGCGTACCAGCAGCGCGATACCCGGACCATCGTCGGCCAGCGACAGCACCGCGTAGTCACCGTCGAAACTATTGTGACAGGACGCGCAATAGGCACCGCTGCGCGTGGCGCGATACAGGCGAATACCGATAGTGCCGGTGCCTTGCAGGGCATCGCGGGCATTGATGCACAGATTGACGATGATCTGCTGCAGCTGCACGGCGTTGGTCATCACCGCCGGCAGATCCAACGCGTAGTCAATCTTGAAGTCGAGACTGCTGGGCAAGGTCGGTCGCACCATCTTCAAAGCCTGCTCGATCAGCGGCGGCAAGGGCGCGCTGCGCAGCTCGGTGCCTTCGCCACGGCTGAAGGCCAGCATCTGATTGACGAGTTCATGGCCTCGTTCACCGGCCTGCTCCACCTCGCGCACGTACTCGACCAGCTTGGCGGGCATCATATGCGCGAAGCGCTGCAAGGCCAGGCCGGAATAGCCGAGGATGCTGGCCAGAATGTTGTTGAAGTCATGGGCGATGCCGCCGGTCAGCAGGCCGATGGCCTCCATCTTCTGCGCCTGTTGTAGATTGCGCTGCATGCGTTCGCGTTCGCGCTCGACGTCCTTGCGTGCGGAAATATCGATGGACACGCATAAGTAACCCAGAAACTGTCCCGCTGGGTCGCAATGACCGCGCGCACGGGTTTCTATCCAGCGCGTCTTGCCGCTCTGAAAGACGAAGCGATTTTCTATCACCACCACCGTGCCGGGCGGTTCCTTGACCATCGCCGCGACTTGCTCGCGGATGGCCTCGCGTTCTTCGGGATGGGTAACTTCCAAGACCATGTTCATGGTCAAGGGCCCGTCGGGCAGACCAACGGCTGGCGCGAATTCCCGCGAACTGGTGGTGATGCAGTCACTCACCACGTCCCAGAACCACGACATCATGCGCGCCGCCGACAAGGCCAAGGTCAGGCGCGCCTCGCTTTCGCGCAGTGCCATCTCGGCGCACTTGCGCGCACTGATGTCCATGATGTGGCCGTACCACACCACGCCGCCATCGCTTTCACGTAGCGGGTTGGCGTGACCAATCAACCAGTGCACAGCGCCGTCCGGACCTTGGACGCGGTATTCCTCACGCCATTGCGTGAGCGTGGCGGCGGAGATTTCTATCGATTCGATGATGCGCGCGCGATCGTCATCATGCAGACGTTCGATGAGCACCGCCGCATCCTCACGGATTTCCTCTGGCCCAAAACCGAAAATGCTCCGCACACCTTCGCTGCAATAGGGATGACTGTAGCTGCCATCGGGCGCGCGCCGGTACTGGTAGACCATGCCCGGCACCAGTTCGGCAATGCCAAGCAAGCGCTGCTCCGATTGTTGGCGCGCGCTGATGTCCCAGGTCACACCGACCAGGCGCTCGGGTCGACCCGCAGCGTCGCGTTGGATGCGACCGCGCGATTCCAGCCAGCGCACGCTGCCATCGGGCAGCGAGATGCGGAATTTCGGCGCGTAGTCGTGGCCGTATTTGCAGGTCGCGTCAAACGCGCTGTGCATCAGCCCATGGTCTTCCGGCACCACGCGCGTGAGGAAATCCTCATGACTCCACTCGCGACGGTCACCCTCCAAGCCATGGAAACGCCCATAGTTGCCCGACGAGCGGAACCTGTCGGTATGCAGATCGCGATCCCACAACACCATACCTATCGAGGACATCGCCAGATCCAGCCACGCGCGACTGTCACGCAGACTGGCCTCCATCGCCTTGCGTGCAGTGATGTCGAGCGAGATGCCGAAAATGCGCGGTGCGGTGCCGGCGTCGGTGGGAATGGATGCAAAGCGCGCTTCCATCCAGCGTAACTCGCCGCCCGGCAATTTGACGCGTGCATCAACACTCAGGGCGGTGGGTGACGTGGAGTCACGCAGCAGGCCCGCAATAACCGCCTTGACGGCTGCGTGATCGTCTTCGTGGATCAGCGCCAGGATGTCGGCCAGGGTCAGTTCGCGAATATGGGGCGGTAGGCCATGCAGTTCGTTGTAGTTCGATCCGGCCAGCAGCACACAGCGTTCAGTGTCGAATTCCCAGGTCGCGAAACGCGCGCCGTACTCGGCGAAATGCAGACGTTCGGCGGCCCGGCGGCCATCGCCGATAAAGGCCGAAGGCATGGTCGGGTCGGGGCGCAACTCCACGCCGCCCATCACGCGCGGCGCGCTGCCCGGTACGGCGCCGTACAGCGTGAAAACCACACGCTTGTCAGCGGCGGACGAATGCAGCACCTGCACACGACCACGGAGCTGGTGAACACTAGTGTCTTCGCCGTGGTGGCAGATGAAATCGATGGACTCGCCGTGCTGCACGGCACGTGACAGCCATCGCGTCAGACGTTCTGCATCTTCCGGTGGCCACCATTGGCTTAACGCACTGCCCAATAGACGGGAGGTCGGCGCGTCCGCGCCTTCGATCACACCGTCATGATTCAGCAGCAGCACCAGCGGCGCTTGCTGGTCAAGCAGCGTGGCAAGCGCTTCGGGCAGGCTAGCGAGCGACGCCGGCGCGGTGGAAGTGCGGTGGTCGGTCACATTGATCATCGATGTCGGAAAGCGTTCATTGTCCGCCATTTGTCCGGCCCGCGCGGCGACTCATTGTGCCATCGCTCAGATTTTTGTCCGCCCTGTCAGGGATCGATTCGAGCGCCGAGAATGCTGTCAGCCAATTGCCGTGGCGCGCCACCGGCGCTTGCCCTGCGACGCCACCTGCACCTTAGCCACGATGCCGGCAAGCGTTGCAAAGCCGACCTCGATTACCTAGATTGCGCCGACGCTGGCGTCGCCCTGTCCGACCGCCGCGAAGGACACCGTCATGCGCACCTTACTCGATCATCTCAATCTCAAGCTGCCCATCTGGAGCGCCGGCATGGGAGGCGGTCTGGCCGGCCCGGCGCTGGTCGCGGCGGTGTGTGAGGCCGGCGGCTTGGGGGTGTTGGGCGCTGGCGCCGCGCCGGGTCCGCTGATCAGTGCCTGGATAGCGCAGACGCGCGCGCTGACCTCCCGTCCTTTCGGCGCCAATATCATTCTGCCGATGTCCGATGGCAGTGACGTCGAAGCCTGTTTCGACGCACGTGTGCCGGTACTGGTGCTGTTCTGGGGCGACACTCAACCTTATGTCAACGATGCCCATAAACGCGGCATGTTCGTGGTCGCGCAATGCGGTGGGCCGGACGACGCAGTAGCCGCAGCCGACGCCGGCGTCGACGCCGTGATCGTGCAGGGCGTGGAAGCCGGCGGCCACGTCAAAGCGCTCGCGCCACTCACGAGTACGGTCGCGGCGGCGGTCAAAGTACTGGGGCAGGTGCCGGTGATCGCGGCCGGCGGTATCGCGACCGGTGAAGACATCGCCACGGCGCTGGCACTCGGCGCCCAGGCCACCTCGCTGGGAACGCGCTTTGTCGCCAGCCTCGAAGCCGCCGCTTTTACCGACTACAAACAGCGGATAGTGCAAGCCGTCGCCAGCGATACGGTCATGACCACCCTGTTCGATATTGGCTGGCCAGACGCCAATCATCGCGTGATCCGCAATACCACCTACGAGCGCTGGGAAGCGGCCGGCAAGCCGGTCAGCGGTGAGCGGCCCGGCGAAAAACAGGACGTCGGCGAACAGCTGCTCGGCCATCATCGCCTCGTATTGCAACGCTATTCCGTCATGCCACCCTTGAGCGGCTTCGACGGTGATCTCGACGCCATGGCGCTCTACGCCGGCGAGTCGGTGGAGCGCATCAAAGACATCGCGCCGGCCGGCCTGGTGGTCGAGCGGCTGCTCGACGAGCTGCGTCGTGCGGTCAATTGAATTCATGCGGAACTGAAAGCACCTCCATCATGCGCGTCACCCAAGCCCTGCTGCGCAATCGCCAGCAAATCCCCGCTCAAATCGCGACCGTCGACGGCGAACGTCGCCATACCTGGCGCCAACTGGTGGAACGTGTCGCGCGTCTGGCCGCTGGCCTCAAGACACTGGACGTCAAACCCGGCGATCGGGTCGCCGTCATCGGGCTCAATTCCGATCGACATCTCGAAATCTTCTTCGCCGTGCCGTGGGCGGGTGGCGTGATCGTGCCGATCAATTATCGTTGGTCGGCGCTCGAGATCGCCTTCTCGCTGCGTGACTCCGGCACGCGCGTGCTGTTCATCGATCACGCGTTCTGGCATCTGGTGCCGTCCTTGCGCGAACTGGTCGAACATCCGCTCACCGTTATCTGCATCGATGGCGCACTGGCAGGCGCCGACGCCGTGCATGACGTCTTGGTCGAGGCGCATGCTGCGGTCGAGGAATTTCCCAACACCGGCGATAGCCTGTCCGGCATCTTCTATACCGGCGGCACAACCGGGCGTTCCAAGGGCGTGATGCTGAGTCATGGCAATCACGTCGCCAACACCTTGCAATACATTGCCATGGTCGGCGCGGTCGACGACACCATCTACCTGCATGCCGCGCCGATGTTCCATATCGCCGACGCGCTCTATGTGTACGCCATCACCCACATCGGCGGCACCCACATCTTCATGCCGCGCTTCGAGCCGGCGGCCTGCGCGCGCGCGCTACAGGATCACGCCGTCACCGACGTCATCCTGGTGCCGACCATGATCCAGATGCTGCTGGAACAAACGGGCTTCAAGGATTTTGATCTGCGCCGTCTGCAACGCATGTTCTATGGCGCTTCGCCCATGCCCGAAGCGGTTGCGCTCGATCTGCTCGCCAAGCTGCCGTGGGTAGCGGCCTGCCAGCTCTATGGCCAGACCGAATCGGCGCCGCTGATGACCGCCCTGGTCTCGCGCTATCACACCGCCGAAGGAGGGCGCTTGCGTTCTGCCGGGCGCGCCCTGCCGGCCACCGAGTTGCTGATCGTCGACGACAACGGGCATGAAGTACCGCGCGGTCAGATCGGCGAAATCGTGGTGCGCAGTCCCAACGTCATGCTCGGCTACTGGGGGCGCGAAGATGTGACCCGCGAGGCGCTGCGCGATGGCTGGCTGCATACCGGCGACGCCGCCTACATGGACGAGGAAGGCTTTATCTTCATCAGCGATCGCTTGAAGGACATGATCATTTCCGGCGGTGAGAACGTCTATTCCACCGAAGTCGAGAACGCCATGTATCAACATCCCGACGTCGCACAATGCGCGGTGATCGGCGTGCCCGACGACAAATGGGGCGAACGCGTGCACGCCATCGTCGTGCCGCGCGCCGGCACGCATCCCGACCCGACCGCCCTCATGGCCCATTGCCGCACACTCATCGCCGATTACAAATGCCCGCGCTCGGTCGGCTTCCAGGAAGAACCGCTGCCGCTGTCCGGCGCCGGCAAAGTCTTAAAGACCGAATTGCGCAAGCCGTTCTGGGCCGGGCGCGCGCGGCAGGTGAATTAATGTGGCGCCCTGTAGGTGCGAATTCATTCGCACATTCCATCCCGCGCCCACCACCAGAATCGCCTATGGCCGAACACCCCTACCCTCACTGAATTCAAAATCATGAACTATCAACACATCACCGTTGAACCCGTCACTCCCGCTATCGGTGCCGACATCCTCGGCGTCGACATTTCGCGCGAACTGTCGAACGAGGTGGTCGCCGAGATCCGCGCCGCCTATCTCGAGCATCTCGTGGTGTTCTTCCACGACCAGAGCGTGACACCAGCGCAGCTGGTGGCCTTCTCCAAGCGCTTTGGCGAAATTGGCTATTACCCCTTCGTCGCTGGCATGCCCGAGCAGCCGGAAGTAGTGGCGGTGGTCAAGAAGGAAGACGAGAAGATCAATTTCGGTGGCTTGTGGCACACCGATACTAGCTATCTGGAACGCCCGCCCATGGGCTCGGTGTTATACGCCGTCGAAGTGCCGAAGATCGGTGGCGATACGCTGTGGAACAATATGTACATGGCCTATGAAGCACTGTCGCCGACCCTGCGCAAAATGCTCGACGGTCTGCGCGGTGTGAACAGCGCCGAGAAACCTGATGCCGCCGTGACCCGCACTCATCGCATGGCCGATACGCCGAAAGACGCGCGCGACATCGTCACCACCGCCGCCCATCCCTTGATACGCACCCATCCGGAGACCGGCCGCAAAGCGCTCTACTGTGCCGCCGCCCATACCATGCACATCGAAGGCATGAGCGTCGAAGAGAGCCGCCCGCTGTTGCAGTATCTGTATTCAGTACAACAACGCGAAGAATTCGGCTGCCGGCTGCATTGGCAACGCGGTATGGTGGCGTTCTGGGACAACCGCTGCTCGCAGCACAATGCACTCAATGACTATCACGGTTACCGGCGCGAAATGCATCGCGTGACTCTCGAAGGCGACGTGCCGACCTGAGCTTCGTGGTGCACGATGGGCGGCACGGGACGCCGCCCGTCAGCCTCGCGCACCGATAATCATCTTCATCCCAATCATCACCCGCAGTAGGCCAAAGCTGCGTTCCAGCATCGCGATCGTGGTGCCCTGGGCCTGGCTCGTGCCGAACAGATAAACCAGGGCCGGCACGATGATGACGCCACCGCCGACGCCAATCAGACCACTGCACACACCGACCAGAACGCCCAGCAGCAGATAGGGCCCGATAGTCGTCATGGTGTCGCCGTCAGGCGTGCTGGGCGCGCACCACCAGCACCGAACACGGCGCGTGGCGCACCACCCTTTCGGCGACGCTGCCCATAAACAGATGGGCAAGCCCGGTGCGACCGTGAGTGGAGGTTACGATCAAATCAGCCTGCCGCTCTGCGGCGATACGGCAGATGTCGATGGCGGGGTTACCCCACAGGACCAGGGATTCGAGCGCCACCTTTTGTTTGCCGACCCAGTCCTGCATGCGCTGCTCGGCAGCAGCCTGCAGATCGGCCTGCAATTGATCGACCATCACTATCGGATATTCGCCCATCACCAAATCCGATATCGGCAGCACGTAGAGCACAATAACCTTAGCCTCGTCGCGCGCCGCCATGGCCAGGCCTGTGTCACAGGCCGACTCCGCGTGCTTGGAAAAATCCGTGGGCAGCAGAATGGTGTTGAACTTCATAGTCTTCGATCCTTACATCCACGCAGGGATGAGTTGGTGCGAGCCTCACGCTAGCGCCGGCAATTCGCGCTGCATCACTTCGGCGAAACTCGCCAGCACACGCAGCGTGAGTCCCCAAATGACATGTTCGCCGAATTGAATGCCGGGAAAGGTTGAGGCGGTGACGCCGAGTGGATATTCGAGTTCGGTGACGTGCTGGTGATCGAATAGATGCCCTATCGGCACCCAGAACACGCTCGCCACTTCCGCGGGCAGACGCGCCGTCGCCATCGCCTGCTCTGCCGGTCCGACGTAATAGACGAACGGCCACAGCGTAAGGCCGGAGCGTTTGACATTGCTCTCGACATTGCGCATTGGCAGCGCGCCGACGCGATGTTCGCGCTGCAAGTGCATGCCGATTTCTTCCCAGGTCTCGCGCTCGGCAACGGCGTAAGCATCGGCATCGGCGGCACTGGCGCGCCCGCCGGGGAAAGCGACCTGGCCTGACCAGGGATCGCCCACCCGCTCGGCGCGGCGGATGAAACAGACTTCGAGTCCGTGCGCGCTCTCGGTCAGGATCATAGCGACCGCCGCCTGGCTGGGATGGGCGTCATAAACGTCCCAGTCGTGTTGCAATCGCGACAGCGCGAGGCGGATTTCGTCAATCTTCAACATGCTTTCAAGGGTGGTCATTCGCGCCCACGGCGTCAAGCCTGTGGGCATGCGCGCCGCTCATCTCAGACGATGCGACTTTGCTTGTCGCCCCAGTATTTGTCGCGCAGCACACGCTTGTAGAGCTTGCCGGTAGGCAGCCGCGGCATTGCCTCGATGAAATCGATCGAGCGCGGGCATTTCTGATGGGACAGGTGTGTGCGACAGAAAGCGAGCAATTCCTCGGCCAGCGCCGCGCTCGGTTCGACCTCGGCTAGCGGCTGAATGACCGCCTTGACCTCCTCACCCAGATCCTCGTTCGGCACACCGAACACCGCCGCATCCAGTACTTTGGGGTGGGTGATGAGCAGGTTCTCGCATTCCTGTGGATAGATGTTCACGCCGCCGGAAATGATCATGAAGGTCTTGCGATCGGTCAGATGCAGGAAACCGTCGGCATCGACATAGCCGACATCATTGACCGTGCTCATGGAGCCATCGGGCGAACGCGACTCCTGGGTGCGCTGCGGGTCATTGAAATATTCAAAGGGCGTAGCGGTCTTGAACCACAGCGTGCCGGCGGTGCCGGTCGGACAGGCCTGCATGTCGTCGTCCAACACATGCAGATCGCCCAACATCACGCGGCCGACGGTGCCGGGATGAGCGAGCCATTCCGCGCTGTTGCAAGCGGTAAAGCCGAGGCCCTCCGTCGCGCCGTAGTACTCGTGAATGATCGGCCCCCACCAGTCGATCATCTCGTGCTTGACCTGCGCCGGACAGGGCGCGGCGGCATGCACCGCGAATTCTAGCGAGGACAGATCGTAGCGCGCGCGCACTTCACGCGGCAGCTTCAACATGCGACTGAACATGGTCGGCACCAGCTGGCTGTGGGTGACGCGGTATTTCTCGATGAGGGCGAGATACTGTTCCGGATCGAAGCGCTCCATGATGATGGAGGTGCCGCCCGTGCGCATGGTCAGCGAGACGGCGGTGTTGGGCGCCGAGTGGTAGAGCGGCGCCGGCGACAGATAGACCATGCCCTCGCGGTATTGCCAGAGCTTGAGCAGAAAATGATAAAGCGGCAATGGCTCGCTCGGCGGATTGTCCGGCAGCGGCCGCAGAATGCCCTTCGGCCGGCCAGTGGTACCGGAGGAATAGAGCATGGCGGTGCCGAGGCGCTCATCGTCGATGGGCGAGGACGGCATGGCCGCCACCGCCGTCGCATAATCGACAAAGGGAGCATCGTCGCCGCTGCCATCGATGATGAGACAGAGCTTCAGGCGCGGACAAAGCTTGGCGGCGGCGATCGCCACCTCGCGACGCGCGCCCGTCGTGATCAAGACCTCGGCATGGCTGTCGTTGAGGATGAAGGCCACTTCTTCGGCGGTCAGATAGGAATTGATACAGGTGTAATAGAGACCGGCACGGGTGCCAGCGCCGCAACATTCGAGAAAGCGCGGATGGTTCTCCATCAACATTGCGTAGTGATCGAGCCGCTGCAAGCCGGTCGCGCGCAGCAGATGGGCGAGCCGGTTGCAGCTTGCCTCGTACTCGCGAAAGCTGACTACTGCGCCGCTGCCGGCCATGATGAAACACGGCTCGTCGGCGCGCATTTGCGCGTATTTGTCTGGATACACCGTCATTCCTCCCCGTTGTTCAGACCGACACGCGCCGTGGCGCGTGTCGTATCGCGATCATCTCACGCCAGGCTGGCGTCGTCGTCGCAGGCATAGCGGTCGTGGATGTCCACCACGCGCTGCACGGCAGCGGGCAGCGCGGTCTCGCCGATACACTCCAGGCGTCGTGCGGCGCAGGCGTTACGCGATTTTGCCACGTACTGGCTCAACCAGAAATTGAAGCTGCGCCGCTCGAGATCGGAGCTGAAAGGAAAGCGCACAGTCGGTCGCGGCAGGCCGATGCGCCACGGCTTGGGCGTCAAGCGCGCGCGAAAACACCGCTGGGTGCGACACAGTCGGGTATAGAGCCGGTCTACCGGTAGCTGTTGGAACAACAACTCGACCTCCGCTCCGTCGGGTCGAATCTCGCGATTGATGACCATGAAGCGCAAGCCGGCGCGGGTCTCATAGACCTGGAACACGAACGCCGGATGCTCGACCTGAAAGGCACGCATGGCTTCGAGGAAGTAATGCTTGTCGCGCGCGCGGCGACCGAAACGATTGCATAACCTCAGCACGAAGTTCTCGCTGGGCAGGTCGATGTCGCCGAACAACACCCTCTCGGTGTTCAACACCAGTGCGCCATAGCGATTGCGCGTGATGACGGCGAGGCGTTCGCCCGCGTCGTCGACAAATTCCTCGATGACCTCTTCGCGGATGGTCTCGCTGGCGTATTCGTAATCAGCCGCCTGACCGGCGAAGAAGGCCAGCGCCAGCGCTGCACGTGACCGTGCGGCCAGCTCGGCTGTCGCCTCATCGGTATCGGACGCTCCCCATACCCGCACTGCGCCCGGCTTGCCAAAACGTGCCGGCACCCGCACCTCGATGCTGCTCCAGTATCTGGCGAAATTCATGCGGTATTTTTTCTTATTGAGGATGAGAACGTAGCGCGATTTTGATTCTAACCCGCCACTGCCCGCGGCGGGTGCCCCGATAAGGGGTAGGGTTCACGAACGAGACCCTGAAGGCAGCGACGAATCCACGCCATCTCCACATTCATGGCGCTTACTGACGGCTGTTCTGTGGGACCTACAGTCGGACCTACGGGGATAGTAAAGGCCTAGCCATGCCCTCACTTACAGTTGACCGCGATCAGCTCACACTGGTCGGCAACGGAGTCCAATAACTATTCGCGGCGCGGCCACGCCGCCCTTCACGAGGAACAGCCATGCGACATTCGAAACTGCTCATCGCCGCCAGTGCGGCACTGCTGATCACTGGTCTCGCCTGTCAGGCGGAAGACAAGGCACCGGCGCAGGACACGCCCGGCGTTCACAACAGCATGAAGAACCACGAGATGATGGCCGATCACGATGGTGCGGGCCATCGTGGTGGAGACCGCGACGGTATGCCCCATCGCTGCATGCATAAAGGCGGCATGATGGGCGAAGGTCACATGCCGCACATGATGTCACTGCCTTCCCTGCCACCCGGCAACGAAAAGCTCGAGTTGCAGATGCAGGCCGAAATCATGCAGAAGGTCGGCGAGATCCTTGCCCGATATGCGGGGCAGGTGAAGGAACCCCCAGCCGCGCCCTGAGGACGAGTGGTTGAGCGCGCGGCCAGCGCGCTCAACCGATCACGCAGTGCCGCGT
>JAYWAC010000221.1:0-4166 GCA_043782755.1 Pseudomonadota bacterium
GCCGGCCAGGTGTGCGATCACGCCGCCGTGATGGCGACGTGCCTCGATCACTTCATAGACTTGCCACTCACCATCGCCGAGCAGATACCACGGCGAATAGATGAGGAGATTATCCCGCGGGCGGGTATGGGAGAAAACTTTGACCCAGCCACGTGTGCCGAACAGGCCGTTGATGCGGCCGACAAGGATGAAATCAGTCAAGGCAATGGTGAACGCGGCCGGAGTGGAAGCTGGGCGGTGGTCGCCAGTCCGCGCTTGATAAGCGCGGCCAGATCGCGACACGCCTGGCGCGGCTTACGCCGCGACGGGATGACTTTTGACCAACAGCGTCACGCGATCGGACGGCTGTGCGCCAACCGACAACCAATACTCATAACGCTCGCGGTTGATTCGGAAGCCTTCTTCATTGGGCGTCGCCAACGGGTTGAAGAAGCCCACACGCTCGATGTGGCGGCCGTCGCGCTTGTTGCGACCGTCAGCGACGATGATGTGATAGAAGGGTCGCTTCTTGGCGCCACCACGGGATAAGCGAATCGTAACCATCTTTAAATAAATCCTCTGACTTCGGTGCGTCTCAAAGGCACCGGCATTAAACCGACACGCCCTAGCGGTGCCTTAAGGCTGGGCGCGCATTCTAAGAGAAAAACCTACCGCGAAGAAAGACATATCTCCTCGCCATCGCGCTCATGGCGCGGTCTGTGACGACGACTGGTAAGGCGATGGAATCAAATTCCTTGCCCCGCTTCGCTTCGTCTCCGTCGTGAGCCATGGTGGCCTCGGCGTGCTACCGCAATCTCGCCAGGTCAGAGCGTCCCGCGTGGCATGGCTTCGATCTGAGTTCTCGGCTTTAAGCTACTGAAAAATTTAATTCTCAACTCAGAACTTCAAGAAGATTCTCAGCGCTGGCGCCAGACCTGGATGCCCAACAAGCCGCGCGACCAGAAACGACAAAGGCGGCACTGTAGGCGCCGCCTTCAAAGCTTATCGACTGGGGACTCAGACCGCCTTCATGCTGAGGCGGATACGGCCCTGCTTGTCGACTTCCAGCACCCGCACCTTGACCACGTCGCCTTCGGCCAGTTTGTCGCTGACGTTCTCGACACGATCGTTGGAGATCTGGGAGATGTGCACCAGACCATCCTTGCCCGGCAGGATGTTGACGAATGCGCCGAAGTCCATGAGCTTCTGCACACGACCTTCGTAGATTTCGCCCACTTCGACGTCCGCTGTGATCGCCAGCACGCGCGCCTTGGCGGCTTGGCCCGCAGCATTGTCGACCGAAGCGATTCTGACCGTGCCATCGTCGTCAATGTCGATGGTCGCACCGGTCTGCTCGGTGATCTGGCGAATGGTCGAACCACCCTTGCCGATGACGTCGCGAATCTTATCCGGCGGAATCTTGATGGTAATGATGCGCGGCGCGTAGTCCGACATCTCGGTGCGTGCGGTCGGCAACACCTTGTTCATTTCGCCGAGGATGTGCAGACGACCAGTCTTGGCCTGCGCCAAAGCGACTTCCATGATCTCGCTGGTGATGCCATCAATCTTGATGTCCATCTGCAGCGCGGTGATGCCGTTGCTAGTGCCCGCGACCTTGAAATCCATGTCGCCGAGGTGATCTTCATCGCCGAGGATGTCCGACAACACCACGAAACGATCGCCTTCCTTGATGAGGCCCATCGCGATACCGGCCACCGGCGCCTTGAGAGGCACGCCGGCGTCCATCAGCGAGAGGCTGGTGCCGCACACCGAAGCCATCGAGCTCGAGCCGTTGGATTCGGTGATTTCCGACACTACGCGGATGACATAAGGGAAGCTGCCCATGTCGGGCATCACACCGATGATGGCGCGCTTGGCCAGACGGCCATGACCAATTTCACGGCGCTTCGGCGAACCGACACGGCCGGTCTCACCGACGCTGAAGGGTGGGAAGTTGTAATGCAGCATGAAGGGCTCGCGACGCTCGCCCTCAATGGCATCGATGATCTGGGAGTCACGCTCGGTACCGAGAGCCACCACCACGATCGCCTGCGTCTCACCGCGGGTAAACAGCGCCGAGCCATGGGTACGCGGCAAAATACCCGCTTCGATCGTAATCGGGCGAATAGCGTCCTTGCTACGGCCGTCGATACGGGGATTGCCCTGCAGGGCACTGTCACGCACCACGTCATACTCGAGATCGCTGACGACGGCGGCAATCTGACGGTCGTTCCACTTGGAACCGTCGCCCAGCAGCGCGCCGATGATCTCAGACTTTAGCGCCGACAAGCGATCGCGACGCTCCATCTTGTCAACGATGCTGTAGGCGCTGGCGAGCGCACCACGGTAACCATCGGACACGGCTTTGACGAGTTCTTCGTTGTGCGTGGTCGCGGTCCACTTCCACGGTGTTGGATTGACCTTGGCGCCCAATTCCTTGATCGCATCGATGGCGACCTGCATCTGGCGATGACCGAAGTTGACCGCGCCAAGCATCACTTCTTCCGACAGACTCTTCGCTTCCGATTCCACCATCAACACCGAAGTCGCGGTGCCGGCAACCACTAGGTCGAGCTGCGAATCGTCGAGCTGCTTGAAGCTCGGGTTGAGCAGGTACTGGCCATCCTTATAACCGACGCGCGCGGCGGCGATCGGGCCCATGAACGGCAGGCCGGAAACAGCCAGTGCGGCCGAGGCGCCAATCATGGCGGGAATGTCAGGATCGACCGTCGGGTCAAGCGACATCACGGTAGCGATGATCTGCACTTCACTGTTGTAACCGCTCGGAAACAGCGGGCGGATGGGGCGATCGATCAGACGTGAGGTCAGGGTTTCTTTTTCGGTCGGGCGCCCTTCGCGCTTGAAGAAGCCGCCCGGGATCTTGCCAGCCGCATAGGTGCGTTCCTGGTAATCGACCGTCAGCGGAAAGAAATCGCGGCTCGCGTCACTGGACTTCGATCCGACGACAGTCGCGAGTACGACCGTGTCACCCATCGTGACCAGCACCGCGCCCGTGGCCTGGCGCGCAATGCGACCCGTTTCCAGCGTGACGGTTTGACTACCGTATTGAAAGGACACCGTTGTTGCCGACATAAACTTTTTACCTGCTCATACAAAATGAAGAGCCGCTGACTTGGCAGCGGCTCGAAGACTGGCAGCGCGAGGACGGATGCGAAGACCCGGAATTACTTGCGCAGTCCCAGTCGAGCAATGAGTCCGCGATAACGTTCGGTATCGCTACGCTTGAGATAGTCCAGCATCTTGCGTCGGCTGTTGACCATGCGCAGCAGCCCCTGGCGGGAGTGATTGTCGTGCGTATGAATTTTGAAATGTTCGGAGAGATCGTTGATACGCGCTGACAGCAGCGCTATCTGCACTTCGGGCGATCCGGTGTCCGATCCCGACAATTGATACTCGCTGATGATCGCGCTCTTGTGCTCATTCGACAAAGACATCTAGCAACTCCTACACCGCTACTCTGTTCATCTAATTGATTGAAATGGCCGCGTATTCTAAACGCGCGCGGCCAAAAGTCACAAGGCGTTTATGCGCTAGAGCGCGCCGACTCGCCTGCCGCTTCGCTGACCGACAGGCGAAACAGCCTGCGGGGCGCCACCCGTCCGTCCGACAAGACCTCACCGACCCCGATGAATCGACCGACATCGTCGTATAGACGCAACAATCCGCTGGTCGGTGCCTTTGGCACCAGCACCGCATGGCCGCGTTCCAGATAAAAACTGCTCTCGGCCGCCAGATCGACACGCGGCATCAACTGCAGGGCGCCGTCGATGGGCAGCAGGCTGCGATCGAGTTCGGCCTCACCACGCTGCGCCAGCCATTCCAGACGTTCCAAGGTCCAGGCGTCGGCCAGGTCATAGGGCCCGACACCATCGCGCCGCAGCCGCGAGACATAACCTCCGCAGCCCAACAGCTCGCCCAAGTCCTCGGCCAAAGTCCGCACATAGGTGCCCTTGGAACAACTGATCGCAACTTCCAGTCGTGGGTTATCGAAGGCCAGCACCTGATAGGAATGGATGGTCACTGTGCGCTTCTGTCGTTCGACCTCGATGCCTTGATGGGCCAACTTATACAGCGGCTGGCCCTTGTGCTTGAGAGCCGAATGCATGGGCGGTATCTGTTCGATGGGACCACGGAAAGCGGCGATGCCTCCTTCGATATCGGCCAGC
>JAYWAC010000222.1:0-4160 GCA_043782755.1 Pseudomonadota bacterium
CACCTACACTGAATGCAATAACATCGTCGCAATGCCGAGGAAGGAGAAGAACCCTGACACGTCGGTGACCGTGGTCAGCACGATGGATGAGGACTGAGCCGGATCCTGTCGGAGCTTGGTCAGTGCGAGTGGAATGGCGGCGCCGGCAAGGCCGGCGATGACCATCGACAGTACCATCGAGATGCCGATGATCGCGCTCAAGGCCGAGGAGCGGCTCCACAGGTAGACGCCACCGCTGGTGGTCAGCGCGATGGCGATGCCGTTGATCAAGGCAGCGCAGAACTCCTTGCCGACCACTTTGCGCCAGTGCGAAGCGTTGATCTCGCGCAGTGCGAGACCACGAATGACGACCGCCAATGCCTGCGCGCCGGTATTGCCCGACTGCCCCGCCACCACCGGCAGCAATACCGCGAGCTGCGCGTTGCTGGCGATGGTGTCTTCGAATAGGCCGACCACCGACGCCGCCATGAAGGCGGTGATCAGATTGATCTGCAGCCAGGGCAGTCGTTTGCGCACCGCGAAGACCGGCGGCGACAGCGCGCTTTCGTCCTTGCTGGCACCGAAGATGGTCTGCAGATCAACCGACGCTTCGGCGCGCGTCGCGGCCACCAGGGAGTCGTAACGCACCACGCCAATCAAGCGTCCCATGCTGTCTACCACCGGCAGACTGCTCAACCCATGACGGTCGATGAGGTCCACCACTTCCTCGTTGCTCATGGTGACCTGGGCGATGGCCGGCACAGGTCGCGCATATTGGCCAAGGGTGTCATCGCTCTGGGCGAGGATCATGTCCTGAGCCTCGACGATGCCGGTCAGACACGCTTCGTCGTCGACCAGATAAAACAGGCGGCGGCCGGCCGAGCGGCCCGGCACGGGTGCGACCTGGCGAACACGCTCGATAGCCTCGCCCACCTGGGTGGTGCCGCGCAGGTGCCAGACGCGCGGGTCCATGATGGCGCCTGCGCTACCGGGCGGAAAACTCATCACGAGTTCGATCAAAGCGCGGGTCTGTTCGCTGACGGCGGCGAGCAGGCGCGCGCGCTCGTCATCTTCCAGCCGCACGATGATGGCGGCCGCGCGCGATGGGTCGATGCCATTCAGCACCTGGGCACTCTCAGCCACCGAGAGTTCGGACAGACACGCTTGCGCGACCGCCGGCGTCAGACGCTCCCATACCGGCGCGGCCACCGGACCGGCATGCTGCTTAAGGATGGTCGCGGCCTCGGCTGGCGTCAGCAGTTCGAGTTCGGCCGCTGCCACGGCCGGCACCATACGCGCGAGATCACGCTCTACATTGGACGCGACGGGATCGGCGGAGGCATTCATGCGCGACTTCCTCTGATGCTTAGTAACGATCGTGCGCGGCTCACGGCGCAGGCCCGTATTTAGGCCGCATTAGGGCGCAATGTCCATGCTTCGTGCGCCATGCCGGCGAACATAAGTCGCTGGCCACGGTCACACGTTCATACGCCACAACCGACAGGGCATCACCTACAGTCCCGAGGGATGGGTTGTAATTTGATGGCGCAGCCCTATTATCGGGTCAGCCCTGCGGTTGACGAGCACGCTGTCAGCGTGTCATCGCACACCGCCGTACACTCAAGGAGCATTGTCATGCCTACCCAAATCAGCAGTATTAGCACCGCCTCATCGGCGGTGGTCACGACCAATAAACTCATCCGCAACACCTATTTGTTGCTGTCTATGACCTTGCTCTTCAGTGCAGTTACCGCGACCTTGTCGGTGATGTTGCACATGCCGCCGATGACCTATCTGGTGTCGGTCGGCATCGCCATCGCGCTCATGTGGATGGTACTGCCGCGCACCGCCCACTCGGCCAGCGGCCTCGGTGTGGTGTTCGCCATTACCGGCCTGCTTGGCTTCGCCCTCGGCCCCATCCTCTCGATGTATCTCAAGCTGCCCCATGGCCCGCAGCTCGTCGCCACCGCGCTCGGCGGCACCGGCATCATCTTCCTCGGCCTATCGGCCTATGCGCTCACCACCCGCCGCGATTTCAGTTTCATGGGCGGCTTTCTGTTTGTCGGCATGCTGGTGGTGCTCGGTGCGTCTCTCGTCAATATCTTCTTCGCCATCCCGGCCATGTCCTTGGCGGTATCGGCGGCGGTGGTGATGCTGATGAGCGGCTTCATCCTGTTCGACACCAGCCGCATGATCCATGGCGGTATCGATAACTACATCCTCGCGACCATCAGCCTGTACATGAACATCTTCAATCTGTTCATAAGCCTGCTGCAGCTGCTCGGGATTGCCGGCGACGACTGAGCGCAGGCCGCGATAAATCGCAAGGTAACGGCCCCGTATGACGGGGCCGTTTCGTTTTCGAGAACCAAACTGGTAGGTACGAATAAATTCGCACCTGCAAGCAAGAATCAGCCACTATCGCCATGACCACCATGAACATCCTCTCAGCGCTGCTGCTGGTCGCGATGATCGTGCTGCTGGTGCCGCGCGCGCGTCAGATGTTGAACGAATCGCGACCGGCGCAAGCCGGCGACTGGCAGGCCTTCCTGCTGCCCCTCGTCGCCATCGGCCTGTTCGTCATGCTGTTGATGAAGCTGGTCTAGCGCACCGGCGTCAGCGCCTCGAGTCCCCCCATGTAAGACCGCAGCGCAGTCGGCACGGTCACGCTGCCGTCGATCTCCTGATAGTTTTCCAGCACCGCGATCAAGGTCCGGCCCACCGCCAGACCCGAACCGTTCAAGGTATGCAACAGTTCTGGCTTGCCGGTCTCGGGGTTGCGCCAACGCGCTTTCAAACGTCGTGCCTGGAAGTCGAGAAAGTTGCTACAGGACGAAATCTCACGATAACGCTCCTGCGCCGGTAACCACACTTCAAGGTCGTAGGTCTTGGCCGACGAGAAGCCGACATCACCGGCGCACAAGGTCATGACGCGATAAGGCAGATTCAAACGTTGCAGAATGACTTCGGCGTGGCCAGTCAGCGCCTCGTGCGCGGCCCAGGAATCCTGCGGACGCACCATCTGCACCAGCTCGACTTTCTCGAATTGATGTTGGCGAATCATGCCGCGCGTGTCCTTGCCATAGGAGCCCGCTTCACTACGGAAACAGGGGCTATGGCAGACATAGCGCGCCGGCATCTGCGCATCGTCGAGGATGGTGTCCTGCACGAGATTGGTGACCGGCACTTCGGCGGTCGGAATGAGAAACAAACCCTGGGTCGGGATCTCGAACAGGTCTTCTTTGAACTTCGGCAGTTGGCCAGTGCCACGCATGCTGCGCGCATTGACCAGGAAGGGCACGTAGACCTCGCGATAGCCGTGTTCGCGGGTGTGGATGTCGAGCATGAACTGGATGAGGGCACGCTGCATGCGCGCCACTTCGCCCGACAACACCGCAAAACGTGCAGCGGCGATCCGCGCGCCGGCTTCGAAATCGATGCCGCCCAAGATCTCACCGAGTTCAACGTGATCACGCGGTTTGAAATCAAATTCGCGCGATGTGCCCCAGCGACGCTCTTCGCGATTCGCCGTGTCATCGAGACCATCAGGCAGCGAGGCGTCGGGCAGATTGGGCAGGCCGAGGGCAAAAGCCTCAAGTGCGTCCTGCGCCTCTTCGAGCAAGGTCTGATTAGCTTTCAGTTCGTCACCGAGACGGGCGACGTCGGCGCGCACCGCTTCGATGTCTTCACCGCGTGCCTTGGCCTCGCCGATGGATTTACTGCGGCGGTTACGCTCAGCCTGCAAGTTTTCGGTCGCGGTCTGGTATTGCTTACGCGCCGCTTCGAGGCACGCGAGGGTATCGGTATCGAGTTCAAAGCCGCGGCGTGCAAGCGCGGCGCGCACGGTTTCGACATGGGTGCGCAACAGTTGTGGGTCGAGCATCGGTATTCCTGTGTGCTGGAGCTGGGCCTCGCGCGCAGGGCTTCGCCGCCGCCTACGCACGCGCGGCATGATAACAATCCGCACCACGCGACGCCCGCGCAGTGGGCGACGCAGCCCCTTGCATGGCGATGTCGCGAGTCCGTTAGAATCGAATCCAGATCAGTCCGTGATGAACAGACCACACCCACACCGGTTCCAAGCGCGGGAGCACCATGGCCTTCACTTCCCTGATTGCGGTTTTCATCGGCGCCGGTTTCGGCGCCTGTCTGCGCTGGTGGCTGGGCCTGGTGCTGAATCC
>JAYWAC010000223.1:0-10976 GCA_043782755.1 Pseudomonadota bacterium
AGCCAGCTCTATCCTCAGGTATCGTCACTGCTAGTGCGCCGGCAGTGCGTCGCCGGTCGCCATTACCGAGGGCCAACGCCTGGCAATCTTGACGTACAGCACCGGCAGTACCACCAGCGTCAGGAATGTGGCGCTCACCAAACCACCGATCACGACGATCGCGAGCGGTCGCTGAGTTTCGGCACCGATATCGTGGGATAGGGCCATGGGCAACAGTCCGAGCATCGCTAGCAGCGCCGTCATGAGCACCGTTCGTAATCGCACGGTCGCGCCCTCGATGACCGCCGCCTCGACTTCGCTACCCTTGCTCACCCGCTCATTGAAATCCGACACCATGATGACGCCATTCAACACCGCTTGACCGAACAGCGCGATGAAGCCGATGGCTGCCGACACCGAAAGCGGAATCTTGGTGACCCATAGCGCGACGATACCACCGATGATCGCGAAGGGAATGTTAGCGATGATCAGCGCCGCACTCGCCATGGAACCGAAAGCGTCGAACAGCAACAGGAAGATCAGCAGAATGGACAAGGGCACGACCCACGCCAGCCGCGCCATCGCGCGTTGCTGATTCTCGAATTCGCCAGACCAGTTGACTTCGTAACCATGCGGGACCTCGACCGCATGGGAGACCCGCGCCTGCATGTCCGCCACCACGCTGCCCATGTCACGGTCACGAATGAACACACCGATAGATACGGTGCGTTCGCCATTCTCACGACTGATGTTCATCGCGCCACCCGTCATCCGGAAATGCGCAAGTTCCGAGAGCGGGATCTGGGCGCCATCGGCTGTCGGGATCAGCACCTGGTTGAGATTGGGCAGCTCACGTTGCGCGGGCGCAAGGCGCACCACGACGCTGAAATGCTTTTCGCCTTCCCACAGTTCGGTGGTCGCTTTGCCGGCCATCGCGGCCTCGACCGTGTCCTGAATATCACCGATATTGATCCCGTAGCGCGCGCAGGCGGTGCGATCAATATCGATGCGGTATTGCGGCAATACGCCGTCACGATCGATGAAGCTGCGCGCCACGCCCGGCACATGACTGATCTGCCCCATGATCTGCTGGGCGATCTTCTTCAATCGCGAATAGTCCTCGCCCACGACCTTGATTACGATCTGGCCGTCAATTTGCGAAATGCTTTCCAGGACGTTGTCCCTGATCGGCTGCGAGAAACTCGGTTCGAGGCCCGGCAGCGCGGATACTGCCGCGTCCATTTCCTGGACCAGATCTGCCTTGCTCTTGCCGGGTCGCCACTGCGCTTCAGGTTTGAGCCCAACGAAGATTTCCGATGAATTGAAGAGTTTCGGATCGGTACCATCGTCCGGACGGCCAACCTTGGAAATCACGTCGGTGACTTCCGGCACCGACGTCAGCATATGCCGTACGGTATGCATCGTACGCTGCGATTCCTCGGGCGAGATCGAGGATGGCAAGGTCAGATTCACCCAGATGGTGCCTTCGTTCAGCTCCGGTAGGAACTCGCTGCCGAGCCGTGTCGCAATCACGCCGCTGCCGATCAAGCACACGACCGCGATGACGATCACGCTCCCGCCGTGGTTCAGACTCCAGCGCAGCAGACGCTCGTAGTGGCGTCTGCACCAGCTGACCAGGCCATTGACGTCGCGCGGCACACGGCGAAGAAACCACGAACACGCGAGCGGCACGAGCGTCAGCGAGGCGAGCAAGGAGCCGACCAGCGCCGAACTCACGGTCCACGCCATCGGCGAAAAAATGCGGCCTTCATGTCGCTGCAGCGTGAAGATCGGGATGTGCGCGGTGATAATAATCAGCATCGAGAACAAGGTCGGTCTGCCGACTTGGAGCACGGCCTGCAGCACCGCCTCGCGCCGTGTCGCGGGATCGGAAATGCCGTTATCGTCCAGCTCGCCAAGACGACGAAAGACGTTCTCTACGACGATCACGGCACCATCGACGATGACGCCGAAATCCATGGCCCCCAAGGACAGCAGATTGGCTGGAATGCCCACGAAGCTCAGCCCGATGAAAGTCGCTAACAGCGCAATGGGGATCACGGCGGCCACGATGAGCGCGGCACGCAGATTGCTCAAGAACAACAACAGCACGATGCACACCAGCGTTGCGCCTTCGAGCAGGTTGCCGAACACGGTGTGCAGTGTGCGCGCGATCAGCCACGAACGATCGTAGTAAGCGTCGATGTGCACGCCGTGCGGCAGTACCGTGCGATTCAGATGATCGACCGCGTCATTTACCCCGGCGAGCACCAGCGAGGGATTCTCCCCTTTGCGCATGACCACGATGCCGTTCACGATGTCTTCGTCGTCGTGATCACCGCGCGTCGCGCCGACGAAGCCCTGCGGCGCGGCACCGCCGGTGCGGACGGTGGCAATGTCACGCACCAGCACCGGCACGCCGTTGTTGACCGCGACCACGACATCGGCGATGTCGATTGACGAACGCAGTTGTCCGACCGAGCGGATCAGAAACTGCTGTTGACCATAGGTGACCGAACCGCCACCGGCATTGCCGTTCGCCCGTTGTAACGCGGTGATGAGCTGCGCAAGCGTGATCTTGCGATCGCGCATGCGCGGCAGATCGGGATTGACTTCGTATTGCTTGGACGAGCCGCCCATGGTCACGACGTCGGCGACGCCCGGCACTTTGCGCAGATTGCGTTCGACCACCCAGTCCTGGAGCGTGCGCAGCTGCTGTGGGGTATAGCCGTCGCCGCGCAGGCGAAAACGATAGATCTCACCGATGGCGGTTTGCGGTGGCTGAATGTCGGGCTGCACGCCGCTCGGCAGGTCGATGCCCCGCAGCCGCTCGAACACGCGCTGGCGCGCGAGCTGATCGGTGGCTTTGTCGTTGAACGTCACGACCGTATACGACAGTCCGAATTGCGTGTGGGAAAACAAGCGCACCGAGTCGGGCAAACCGGATAAGGCGAACTCGATCGGCAGCGTCACCTGCTGTTCGACTTCTTCGGCGGCCCGCCCGGGATAGAGCGCAATGACCGTGACTTGCATGTCCGAAACATCAGGAAACGCTTCGATCGGCAGATTCTTGAACGCGATGACGCCGCCGCCGATGAATATCAGAAAGGCAAATAGCGCAAGCAACGGCTGATGTAGCGAAAAATTGACGATGCTTTTGATCATGAGCGTGCCGGGGTAATGGCCGGGCCGTCGCTGCGTGTTCCCGCGAGCGGCGTGGCGTTCGCGGGCGCGGTGGGCACTTCGGCGTTGTCGAGAAATTGCTGCAGATAGAGGCTGCCCTCGACAACCACTTCGTTCGCCGCCTCGAGGCCGGACACAGTCAACTGCTCACCCTGCTCGCGCAGTACTTGTACTTCCATGCGTCGGAAGGCGCGTGGCGATGACGGGACGAACACATAGCGGCGTTCGCCATTCAGGATCACCGCCGCGGTCGGCACGCTGCGCATGCTCGTGCGCAAGGAGGTAGCGGCCGGCAGACGCACGGTGACGAACATCTCCGCCTTAAGCTCGAGCCTGGGATTGGGCACGGCGCCGCGCAGGCGCACGGTGCGGGAAACAGGATCGATGGCTTCCGCGTTCCTGACGATTCGCGCTGCGAAGCTGCGCCCGGGAAAGGCGGAAGTCTCGATAGCTATCGGCGGCGCGGCGGTCGCATCCGGCAGATCGATCAGCGCTGATTCCGGTGCATCGATCCACACCCACAGTTGCGTCGGATCGGTGATGACGAACAATGGCGGACCGGACTGATCCGAGCGCAGTTCCTGGCCGGGATTCACCGCTTTGTCCACCACCACGCCCGCCAGTGGCGCGCGCAGCACGAAGTTGCTGCCTGTGCCTGCATCGACCTGACGCAAGCGAGTCTGTGCGCGTTCATGCTCGACCTTCGCGCGTTGAAAATCCGCGCGCGCTTGTTCGACATCCTTCTGCGCGACCACGCCCGCAGCGTTCAAGTCTTCCGCACGGCGCACGCTCTGCTGAGCGAGCACAAGATCGGTCGCCGCTTTCTCGGCCTCCGCTTGCGCTTCGACGAATTCACCGGAAGCGAGTTCGGCCAGTCCTTGTCCCTTGCTGACGCGCGCGCCGGGCTCGGCCAGTGAACGGATCACGCGCCCCGTAAACGGCGAGAACACACGCACGGTGTGCTCTTCGTCCCACACCAAACGTCCCGGCAGCACTAGGGTTGAGGCTTGCGCGGGAGCGACCGTGGCGCTGACGATGCCGGTCGGTGGCTGCGCGAACTCGACCGTGTCGCTGCGTACGCTGACCGTGGGACTCGAGTCGGCGTCCGGCGCGGCCTTCGTGCAGCCCGTGATCTGCACCAGGCACACGAGCGTCGCCATCCAAACGAGAGGTGTCTTCATGGTTGAATGCCCGTGCCAGTGATGGTCTTGAGATCGACTTCGCCGATCGCGCGGTCGTAGAGTGCGGATTGGTATTGGAGCATGACGTCTTTATAGTCGCGCTGAGCATCGAGTAAATCGAGAATGCTGGAGGCTCCTTTCAAGTACGAAAGTTCAGCGCCGTCGCGAATCTGACGTACTTGATCGAGCACTTCGCCTTCGAAGCCGCGCGCGATGGTGTCGGCGCTACGCCAGGACGCGTGGCCGGTGATGACTTCCGCGCGTATCGATTGCTCGAGTTGCTGGACTTGCAGTTCGGCACCGCTGACCGCGACCGCAGCCTTCTGAATTTCACCTTCGTTACGATAGAACAGTGGCAGCGGAACGCTTACGTTCAGATTCGCCGTGTTCGGATTGACGTTGTTCGGGTCATGGGAAAATCCGACGCCGACCGTGACATCCGGTACGGCCGTACGTTTGGCCAGTCGTAGATCGACTTCCGCCTGCGCGCCGCGCTTGCGCGCGGCGCGCAAGTCGGGTCTTTGCGTTACGGCGAGCGTATACAAGGCTTCGCGATCGTCGTTGGCGATAGGTTGCGGCCAATCGTCGCGCGCTTCGAATTCCATCGCGCCAGGCGGCCAGCGCAGCAGGCTGGCAATCTGCGTGCGTGCCTGTTCTTGCGCGGCTTGTACGGTCAATAGATTGGCCCGCGCCTTGAATGCCTCAACCTTCAGGCGCAGAACATCCGCTTGCGCCACGTCGCCGTGGCGCAAGCGGAGTTCGTTGGCGGTGACGAGCCGCGCATAGCGCGTCACACCCTCGACCGCGACTTCGGTATTTTTCTGCGCGAGCAGCAGCGCGTAATAGGCGTGCAACACCGCCGCGCTCAAGGTGCGTGTCGCGTCGCGCAAGTCTTCCTCGGCGCTGGCTGTACCGAGCGCGCTGCTTGCCATGCGCAAACGTCGCTTGCCGGCGGTCTCGAGCAACTGGCTGACGCCGATACCGGTCGCGGGCCCGGCACCGTTGTTGCCGCCGTAACGGGTGGCGTCCAATTCGCTCAGCGAAACGCCGAACACAGGATTGGGTACCGCCGCAGCGATGACTTCCTGAGCGCGTGCCTGATCGATTTCGTAATGCGCCGCGATCAGGTCGAGATTGCGCTGGTAAAACAGCGCAAGAACCTCGGTGAGTCCGATCGGCTGTGCGCTCGCCCGAGCTTGCGCGGGCGTGATCAGACTGAACATGCACGCCGCCAGTAGCGCAAGAACTCGCTGGAATCTCATGGTGGCTTTCGAATACTGCAAAGATGGAAAACAAATCCGCCCGCGTGGACGCCGACTACCAAGACAGTTCATTCAATGGATAAGTTCGCGGCCCAGGAAAATAGGTGTCACGGAGATTTCGTCCAGCACAACGCCTGTTACTCAATCACATCCGTCCCTCACACGGATGTGATCGTGCTTTCGCATGTTGGCGTGTCGAGGGCAATCTCTTCGATTCCGCGATTCACGGGTCAAGCCCGTCATCGCCGCAGATCGCGAGCGGCGCTCGCGGATGGGGCCGTTGCACGACAAAATAATCGCACCGCATTTACCCAGCATCTGCTTGGTATCTATCGACAAGGCGACGACCGTGTTGCGCGCGGTGAGCGGCGCTGCCACTCAATACGTCAGTGCAGGTAGTCGCTTTGCGAGCCGCATGCGCGAACACAGCTGCTGTGATCCCCGAACATGTTCAGCCTGTCGAACGTTGCCATTACGCAGGCTGGCGGCGCGGTCCCTGACGTCCAAGCTGGACAATCTACTCAATCGACGTTATGGAAATGTTAGAGGCCCAATCTCGGGCGTGGCGGCACATGCGGCAGCCGTGCGCGTTGCACGATGCTAATTTTGCACTCGATGGTTCGGCGGGTCTCGGCAAGGCGCGGCGAGCCCATGATGACACCATGCGCGTGCGTACCGCCGAACCGGGCGACGGGCATCGCGCGCGAGCCGACATGCTACTTCGGATCCGCAATCGAATACCTAATCGGTCAGTCGTGGGGGAATCCGAGCAGGTGTGATACAGGTGCTTGCAGGGAGTCGCGCTCCGACGCTCCCACTCTGACAGTGAGCGGCGGCTGTGCTTAAATCGCGCATCATCTGGTCAAGGGGAGGCCAACATGCAATTTGGTATCGGCGTCAGCGCCCACATTAAGAACTGGGAATTCATCCAATACGCCGAGAGCCTCGGCTACGATCGCGCCTGGGTCGGTGACTCGCAGATGATCTGGTCGGATTGTTATGCGGTGCTGGCGCTCGCCGCTCATCATACCAGCCGCATCGAACTCGGCACCGGTGTTGCCATTACCGGCACTCGCATCGCGCCGGTCACCGCCCATTCCATCGCCAGCATCGCCGTGCTCGCGCCGGGCCGCACCTTCTTGGGACTAGGCACCGGTCACACCGCGATGCGCGTGATGGGTCAGAACCCGATGCGGGTGAAAGCTTTTCGTGAATACCTGCGCGTGACCCGTGCCCTGCTCGACGGCGAAGCGGTCGATTACACCTACGAAGGCGAGACCCGCGAGATCCAGTTCCTGCATCGCGAGCGACGCTTCATCAATCTCGATCAGCGCATTCCCATCTACGTCGCCGCCAACGGCCCCAAGGCGCTGGAAGCGGCCGGTGAGTTCAGCGATGGACTCATCACGGTCGGTGGCGAGCCGGACGTCATGAAGCCCAAGCTGGAAGGCGTGGCGCGTGGCGCGGCCAAGGCCGGTCGAACTCTGCCGGACAACTTCCACAGCGCCTTCATCACCACCAGCTGTGTGCTCAACGTGGGCGACAAGCTGAGCGACGATCGCGTCATCGACGAGACCGGCAGCTGGGTCGCTTGCGAGCTGCATTTCTATTACGAAGTGTGGAAGGACAACGGCTGTAACGACGCCATCATTCCCGATTATTTCAAACCCATCTGGCCTGATTATTTGCAACGTGTGCAAGCGATGAGCCTGCCGGAGAACGCGCGCTTCCGACAGATACACGATGGTCACCTGGTCTATCTGCAGCCCGCAGAGCGTCACTACGTGTCACCCGCAGCGATCCGCGCTGGCTGCCTGGTCGGTAGCCCTGACGAGATCATTGAGCATGTGAAACGCCTCGAAGCCGGCGGCATCAAGGAAATTGATCTGTGGCCACCGATGGATTGCGAGCGCAAGGTGCTGGCGGACTTCGCCAAGTATGTGATGCCGGCGTTTCGTTAAGCGTGGCGTGAGCCGGCGCGCAGGAGGTCATGTTCGCGCTGCCATCGCCATGACGATCACCGTCTGGGCGGCGCTCACCAACGTCAGCCCGGTAGCTGCTCGCGAGCGATTTCAGTGTTCGATAGAGACCCAGGCCGCCGCAGCCATTCTTGACCTGCGCGATCGTGGTCAACCCAAGGCTTTTGTGCTCGCGCCGCTGCCTTCCCGCGAATCGGTGTTCAACGGCAAGCAAGGCACACTGCAAGCGAAGCTAGCGGTGCAGATGCATTCGATCATCGACGACGTCTATGCCAATCCGGACATCAAGGCGGCGCCCTACATCGCCTATAGAATGGCTAGCTGCGCGCGGCGCAACGACGGGCACAAGGTGCCGATGACATTTTCCGAGATCGCGCTGCCGCTGTTGGGCTGTCAGGAAAAACATGGCAATCAGCCCTCGGCGGCCCTGACGAAATGCGTAGCCGATGTCATCGAGTACGACAAAGACAAAGTCGACAATCGGCCTTGATCAAAGCATCGCCTACGCTGCCACTTCGACCTACTCGACCGTGCTCTGCGGCGTCGGTATAGGCAGGCCGTCGTCGCGCATGCCATGCAGATGGCAAGCGATGGCCTCGCGGATCTGGTTTTCGGTTTCCTCGGCCGTCACGCCGGTTGCCACGCACCCAGAAAGATCTGGGACGTATGCGCAATAGTTGTTCTCTGCTTTCTCTATGACGACTGCGTATCGTACTGGAACCTCACTTCTTAAGACCCGCCTGTTTCAGCAGGCTGTTCAAGGTACCAGGAGCGAGGTCATCGCTCGACCGTCCTGCCACAGTCACGCGACCTGGTTTAGATCCATGTTTGAACTGGCGATGGCTGCCTCTAGTGGCCCGCCAGGCAAGCATTCATATAGGCCATGATCTGCCCGTCCTTACCAATCTTGGCACGGGCTTCGTCCGCGCATCGCTTACTGCGTTCCAGACTTTCCTTGCTACTACGCTGGATCGGTAGCGCGGCAGTCGGCGCACTGCTGTCAGCCGTCGGTCGCACGGCCGTGCATTGTTCGATGAAGGCCTGACGTTGCGCGCCCTGTCTGTCCTGCGCCAGCACATTGCAGGCCGCACGGCGACGCGGTTCGCTGTCTTGGCGCAAGACCGGCACCGTCTGGCCAGTGACGACACCGGGCACAGCGTCACTCATGCAGGCCTGGACGAAAGCCTGGCGCTCGGCACTTGGCTGGCTCTGGGCTTGGGACGTACAGGCAGCGCGGCGCTTGATCTCCTGGGGCTCGATGGCTGGGTTCTGGGTGCGGCTCGCGAGGCATTCCTTCAGATAGGCGACGCGCTGATCGCCGTGCATGTTCTTGCTCGCTGTCGCACAGCCAAGGATGCGCTCCTGAGGGGGCAGCCCGTCGGCTTGCATGGCGACGACGGGTGCAGGAGCAGCGACGGTGACTGGCGCTCCCGAGCTTGCCGACGGCGTTGATTTCTGCGCGACACTTGCGTCGGCTGCATGCAGCTTGGCGGCCTGACACTCGCTCATGAAAGCTTCGCGCTTGACGCCTTTCATGTCACCGGCTTCGCGGATGCATGCAGCCACCTGCATCAGTCTCTCGGTGGGAGAACTGTCGGCCGCCCGCACCCGTGGCAGGCTTAGCAGCAACAGAGCGAGACAGAAACCGACTCGGCGTGTCATGGCAGACGTCCATCGCGTAGTGAGCGATGGCGGGCAATATCACGCCCGCGACAAATCACGCCCTCAAGCCGCCGTACGCTGGCCCGCATCGCGCGCGGCAATCGCCTGGGCAAACTCCAACACCCCATCCTCAAGCACCCCCTCACGTATGGTTTGCCGATCGAGGGTGTAGTTCTGGGTGTTGCGCCAAGGATCGCGATCGCCCTGTTTGGGAAACAGGTGGAGTGCGCGACGCATATAGCCGGGCGAGAAATTTTCGATCATGAGATGGGGCGTCATGCCGCTATCGGACGGTCGCAGACGAGGCGTACAGCGCGTGCTACCGATCTCCGCCATACGATTCACCAGACGGCACACGAACTCCGCCACCAACTCTGAGCGCAAGGTCCACGAAGCGTTGATGTAGCCGAGGGTGTAGATGAGATTGGGTACATCGGAAAACATCATGCCTTTGTAGGAAAAGGTCTCGGCAAAGACCACGGGCTTGCCGTCGACACTATAGGTCGCGCCGCCCAGCACTTCCAGATCGAGGCCAGTAGCGGTGACGACGATGTCCGCCGGCAGTTCCTGGCCTGATTTCAATTGAATGCCATGGGTCGTAAAGCGCTCGATTTCGTCGGTCACCACCTCCGCGCGGCCCGCGCGCAAGACCTTGAACAGATCGGCATCCGGCACCAGACACAAGCGTTGATCCCAGGGCATATAGCTCGGCGTGAAATGCTTCTCGACGTCGAAGTCCGGGCCGAGTTGCTTACGCACCATGTTGATCAGCCGCGCGCGCATCTTCTCCGGCTGCTGGCGTGTCTGTTGATAGATATAGCGCTGGAACCACACGTTCTTGGCGCGCGTAAGTTTGTACGCCAGCTTCTCCGGCAATACCGCACGCAGGAAAGTCGCAATCGGATCCTTGGCCGGCAAGGACACCACATAGGTGGGCGAACGTTGCAGCATGGTGACCTTGGCCGCCTGCTCGGCCATCGCCGGCACCAAGGTCATGGCGGTCGCACCACTGCCGATGATGACGACCCGCTTACCGCTATAGTCGAGATCCTGCGGCCACTGCTGTGGATGAACAATACGCCCGCTGAAGTCGGCGCAGCCGGCGAAGGCCGGCATGTGTCCGTGGGCATAGTTGTAATAACCGCTGCACACGAACAACACCTTGCAAGACAGACTCACCCGTTCACTGCCGCGCGCGCAGTCCACCGTCCAACGCGCATCGCTGCTACTAAAGGCCGCGTGCTTCATGCGATGACCGAAGCGGATGAGTTTGTCGATGCCACGCTCGTGGGCCGCCTCCTTCACATAGGACAGGATGGACGGCCCATCAGCAATGGCCTTGGGCGACAGCCAGGGCTTGGAGTCATAACCCATGGTGTACATATCGCTGTCGGAACGGATCCCCGGGTAGCGGAATAGATCCCAGGTGCCGCCTATCGCATCGCGACTTTCGAGGATGGCGAAAGTCTTGCCCGGACAATTGTCCTGCAATTGCCGGGCGGCGCCGATACCGGACAGGCCGGCACCGACGATGATGACATCGAAATGATCCATGCTGACTCCGCGCCTGGCGCTATTGCAGGTCGAGACCGTCCATCTTGCCCTGCTGACGCCACGTCTCCAGCAATGCATAGAACTGCACGGCGCCTTCGTACTGTTCTTCGAAGAAGCCCTTGGTATTGCCTTCTCCGGCGCGACCTTCGGCGTTGTAGTAGCCGGGCGTGCACTTG
>JAYWAC010000224.1:0-28783 GCA_043782755.1 Pseudomonadota bacterium
CCCGCGACGACAGCAGCCAGTTGTTCAGCGCGTTTATCAACGGCATTGAGGAATTTTCCTTCGTCGACACGCATTCGCGGGCTGTCTTCAGCACCGCCGAGGCCAACTTCTTCCTGGACGATGTCGATACCAGCGGTGAATTCTCGGCGGGACGCGCTCAATTCGTCGCCATCGATGCCGTGCCCGTGCCGGCTACCCTGCCGCTGCTGTCCTCGGCCCTCGGCCTGCTAGTCTGGCGCGATCGTAAACGTCGTCGCTAGTCGATAACAAAGCCCAGCGGCGCGTGCCGTGAGTTTCTGTAGGTGCGACTTCAGTCGCACATTGATGCCAGCGTCCACTGCGTTGGCGCGCCATTGAATGTGCGACTGAATTCGCATCTACAGGGATCGGGAATTTAAACGCCCGCCATTCCGACCCTCCATCAAGCATCGCCACCGTTCTAGATTCTTGGAGAACGGCGCGCCCCAGCTCCGGCCGTCGATACCGGTCACGCGTACACCTCTATCAGTCAACCATTGGGTCGCCTAGCGCCCACAACGTACGGCAAAGCCCTACAATCGGCGTCGGATGCGCGGCATCGCCGCTAGGCACTGGCACGACGATGAGACTCGCTCAGTCGATGCACGACCGACACAACACGAAGAGAGGGAAACGGGACTATGCGCAGTACTCTGCGTCATTCGCTTACACGCATCCGTCGGCTGATAGTGGCCGCGTTCCTGCTGCCACCGGCGGCGCAAGCGAATGACAATATTGAAAAGCTCACGGTCAGCGGCTGGCGTGACGCACAGAGCGCCATCGCGCTGCCCAGCGAGCTGCGCGTCGACGGCCCTTTCGGCGACAGCCGCAGCGTGCAGGACACACCGCGCGCCGTGACCAGCCTCACGCCGGACCTCATGGAACGCTTCGGCGTGACTGACCTGCACGATCTTGCCCGCGTCGCGCCCAATCTCTATGGCGCCAACACTTTCGGCATGGCCAGCCTGCCCAGCATCCGTGGCCAGCTTGGTGAGATCTTTGCCGATGGCCTGCGCCGCCAAGGCGGCAACAACGGTCTCGGCCTGCCCTTGTCCTTCAACGCCTTTGAGCAGGTCGATGTGGTCAAGGGCCCGCCACCGGTGGTGCTGGGCGCGACCCAGCGCGTCGGCGGCTTTCTCGATCTGGCACCCAAGCGTCCCGATCTCGATGCAACTCACGGCAGCTTGCGCGTGCAGGGTGGCAGTTGGGATCGTTTCCGTGAGCAAGTCGATTACTCGACGCCGATCGAAGCTGGTCGCTCGGCGGTGCGCGTCGCCATCGAGAACCGCAACGAAGACAGCTTCTACGACAACGGTCGCTACGACAGCCAGGATTTCTACGCCGCCTATCGCCTGCACCCCGATGGTCAGACTACGCTCGACGCCAACTTCGAATACTTCAACGTCAACTTCACCGACAACGCCGGCTGGAATCGCGCGACCCAGGACTTGCTCGATCACGGCCGCTACATCACCGGCCAGGGCGTGCAGGCCAATGGCTCGCATATACCGGGAGCGGGCGCAGTGATAAGCCCGAGCGGCGTGGTCGAGCTGCCTCGCAGTCGCGTCAATACCGACCCCGACGATCGTAACGGTGCCGACAGTTACACCGCAGGTCTGCGCCTGTCGCATCTTTTCGATAACGGCCTACGTCTCGAAAATCGCGCGCTCTATCAGCACCTCGCGCGTGAAGAAGTGGCACAGAACAGCTTCGTCGAGATCATCGATGGCGCCGACACCGTCGAAGATCGCGTCGAGCTGTTGGCGAATTACGCCTTACCGCTGCTCGGTCTTGATACCAAACAGCAGAGTGATGTCGGTATCGATTTCCGCTTTCACGACATCTTGGGCTTCAGCCAGTTCGATACCGAAGCGGACAATCCCGTTGATTTGAGCGGGCCGCTCGTCAATCGCCGCATCCCACTCAGCGCCGCACAACGCGCCGCGCTAGTCGAACTGCGTCCCGGCCTGTTCGTTTCACCCGGCGCTCAATACGATTTGAATCATGACGGTGCTGGCGATTTCATGCTCTCAGACACCACCGATTCCACCACCTATCAGCTCGGCCTCTTCCTGCAACAGGACATTCAGTTCACACCGCAATGGCGAGTCCTGGTCGGTGCGCGCGGCGACTGGTATTGGGTGACAGCGCGTGACGGCGCGCCGCCTGTCGGTGTGGAACGTGCGCAGGACAGTGCCAACGCGTTGCTCGCCAGCACCAACTTCAGTCTGCAATACCAACCCGTGCCCGCGCTGACCAGCTACTTCACCGTCAGCTACAGCGAGTCGACCTCCAATAGCCTGGGCGGTGGTTTCACCTTGGGCGCGAACAATCGTATCGACCCGACCAACTTCGACACCGCCAGCGAATTGTTTGAACTCGGCGTCAAACTCGCGCCGCCCGGCAGTCCCTGGTATGCCGATCTGGCCTTGTTCGAACAGAGTCGCAGTCTGCGCAATCGCGACGGCAGCAACAGCGGCATCTTGACGCGCGGTATCGAGAGCCAACTCGCCTACCGGCCCAATAATCATTTCTACGGCAGCGTCGGCGCCAGCTATCTCAACACCCGCTTCGACGATTCGGTCGCCTTTCAGGACAGTCGCACGGTCAACGATGCCTTCGATAACTCGCGACCGGATCTGGTCGCCGGCACTGGCGTCGGCAGCCCGAGTTTCACGGTGTTTGGCCCCAATCACCGCCGCGTGCCGGGACTGCCGAGCGTGTTGCTGTCCGGTCTCATGAGTTATGAATTCGACAATGGCGTGGGCGCGAGCGTGAACGGCTACTACACCAATGCCTTTCGTCTCGATTTTCTGAACACCGTGCGCATACGCGCGCAGTTCACCATCAACGCTGCCCTGCACTACTACTGTCGTGCGCTGCGCAGTGATATGCGTGCGGAGATTTTCAATCTGAGCGACGAGGAGAATTTCTCGCCAGTGTTCGATGGCGGCTATTTCGGTTCGACCGACGTGCTGCCCGAATTGCCGCGTAGTTTTATGATCAGCCTCGGTCATCATTTCTGAAGATGAGTGCACGAGGGGCGCTAGCGGCACGCGTTGTTGCGCTGACACTGGTCGCCTTGCTGGCAGCCTGTGGCAAACAAGCACCGCCCGAAATCGATCCGCGCACTCTGAGCTGGTCTGCCATCGAACAGGCCGCGCGCGGTGCGGAGGTGCATCTCGCGATGTGGACCGGCGACGCCGCTATCAATCGCTATATGCAGGAATTCGTCGTACCACGGCTGCGCGAACGCTATGACATTCGCTTGAATATCGTGCCGGCGCAGGGCGATATCCCCGCCCTGCTCGGTAACGAATTGGCGGCTGGCCAGCAGCGCAGTCATTACGATGTGGTGTGGATCAATGGCGAGACTTTCTACAAACTGCGCCAACTCAATGCGCTGTTTGGCCCCTATACCAGCCATCTGCCTAACGATGCGCTGGTTGACTGGCGCAATCCGCGCATCGCGAACGACTTTCAGCAGACCGTCGACGGTTATGAAGCGCCGTGGGGCACGGTGCAGTTGTTGCTCATCACCGACAGCGCGCGGGTCACGCAAGCGCCGCAAGATCCCGCTGCGCTCGCGGCGTGGATCCTCGCTCATCCCGGTCGCTTCACCTTCGATACCGCCTTCACTGGTTTGAGCTTCATGAAATCGCTCATGATCGGTCTATCGCCGGAGCGCACGATATTGGATGGCCCCTTTGATGAAGCGCGTTATCTTGTCGCACGCGATCGCCTGTTCGACTGGTTGCGCCAGGTGCGACCGGCGCTGTGGCGCCAAGGCGCGACCTTCCCGCGCGATGTCGCACAACTCCACCAGTTGTTCGCCAATGGCGAAATCGATTTCACCATGAGCATGAATGATGGCGAGGTCGACAACAAAGTCGCGAACGGCTTGTTTCCCGCCACGGCCACCGCCTACGCGCTCGACACCGGCACCATCGCCAACAGTCATTACTTGGGGATAGTCGCCCGTGCGCCGCACAAGGCGGCGGCGATGGTCGTCATCAACGAACTGCAATCGCCGCAAGCGCAGTACGAAAAACAGCAGCCCAAGGTGTGGGGCGATGGCACGGTGCTCGACGTCGCACGCCTGCCGGCACCGTGGCCATCGCGCTTCGCCGCCCTGCCCGGTCGCGAACGCGCACCACCGCGCAGCGACACCGCGCGCCGCGCCTTGGCCGAGCCCAGCCCGCAAGTGATGATTCGACTGGAACGGGATTTTCGTGCGCAATTCCTCGGCGACTGAAGGCCGCCTGTGGCTGGGCCTCTACGCGCTCTTGTGCGGCGGCAGTGTCGCCCTCGCCCTGGTGCTGTCATTCGCCCATAGCGTCGGCGCGCTCGCTTGGCCACCCAGCACCGATCTCGATTGGTCAGGCTGGCGCACGCTGTTTGCTGATAGCAGCTTCTGGCAGGCCCTCGGCTATAGCTTCACCTTGACCGCCGTCACGCTCATGCTGGCGGTGCTGACAGCCTTGCTGATGCTCGCCGGCCTCGGCCCACGACTGCGCACCGGCTGGCTGGCACGCGCACTGTTCCTGCCGCTCGCCGTGCCGCCGATAGTCGCGGCCTTGATGGCCTTTGGCTTGTTGAGTGACAGTGGCTTGTTGTCGCGCATCGCCCACGCCTTAGGCTGGACGACGACGCCGGCGGATTTCCCGACACTGATCTTCGATCCGGCCGGACGCGGCATCGTGCTGACCCACCTCGCCATGATCACGCCTTTGTTCGTGCTGCTGTTCGCGCGGCTGACCGAACACCTGCGTCTGCCGCTGTTGCTGCAACAGGCCGAGGCCCTCGGCGCGAGTCGCTACCAGGCCTGGCGACGCGTCGCGCTGCCCTTATTGCTGCAACAGGCGCTCCCGGTGATCACGGTCTATGGCGTCGCATTGCTCGGCGCCTATGAACTGCCACTGCTGATCGGCGCGGCCCAGCCGAGCATGGTGTCGGTCACCATGCAACGCGCGATCGCGGGTGTCGATCTCGCGCAACAGCCCCTGGGCTATGCGATGGCAAGCGTCTATCTGTCGCTATTGACCTTAAGCTGGGCGCTGCTCAGCCTGCGCGCCCCATCGCGCACCGCGCAGCACTGATGCGCAAGTCGCTCACCTCACTGTTGGCCTACGCCCTGGCGCTCGGCATCGTGCTGCCCTTTGCCCTATTGCTCATGCTGTCGCTCACGCGCAGCTGGCGCTATCCGGCGCTGTGGCCTCACGACTGGCAGTTCGATCAATGGCGAGTGTTCAGTGCGCAGTGGACAGCACTCAGCGCCGCCGCGCTGCGCTCGGTGTCCTTGGCCTTGCTGGTGGCCGTGAGCGCCACCACGACAGGTTTCTTGACCAGTCACGCACTCGCGCAACGACACCATGAGCACGCCTGGCTCGCATTGGCACTGCTGCCCTTCGCCGTGCCGCCCGTCATCTATGCCTTGAGTCTTGGTCAGGCATATGCCGCGCTCGATCTGAACGGCTGCTACAGCGGCGTACTATTCGCGCAACTACCTTTTGCCTATGCCTATGCCGTGCTGATTTGTCGCGCTTACTGGACGCGCAACACACGCGAACTCGGCGACCTCGCGCGAACACTGGGCGCTAGCCCGGTGCAGGTGTGGTGGCGCATTCATGCGCCGCTGGCACGCGGCCTGTTGGGGGTCTGTCTGTTTCAGACCGCCCTCTTGTCCTGGTTCGATTTCGCGCTGGTGCGAATTATCGGCGCAGGTCATGTCGAGACACTGACGCTCGTGGTCTTCGACTATCTGGGCGCGGGGGATCTGCGCCAGGCCAGTGCCGCCGCTTTGTTGTTGCTCGCACCGCCCTGCCTGGCGCTGCTGATCCATCCCCGTCTGCTGTGGCCACCGCTGGTCATGCGCGTCGCGCCGTGACTTTGTGTGCTGTCCCGTGATGAACTTCGATAATTCGCACAGGTATCGGGCCGCGAGGCAAGGCGCGAGGAGGAGTCTGAGCTGCGCTATGGCGACGACGAGCAACGCCGCATCGCGGTTCGAGACCAAGTGAATTACGAAGATTCATTGCGGGACAGCGCACTAGACACCACTCAGCCCTGGTTGTGCGTGCGCAACCTGGCCAAACACCACGGCCACACGCCGGTCTTTGCCGCGCTCGATCTCGATCTCGGTGTCGGTGAAACGCTTGCCGTGATCGGCGCCTCGGGTTGTGGCAAGACCACCTTGCTGCGCATCCTTGCCGGGCTCGACAACAGTGATGCCGGCAGTATCCATATCCAAGGCCGCGATGTCGGTCACGCCACGACGCGGGGCGCGGTCTATCTCTACCAGGAGCCTTTGTTGTTTCCCCATCTCGACGTCTTCGAGAACATCGCCTTTGGCCTGCGTCTGCGTGATTTACCCAAGGCCGCACTTGAGAAAGACGTGGCAACGATGCTGGATGCCTTGGCCATGAGTGAGTTCGCGCACCGTGATCCGGCCAGTCTCTCGGGTGGCCAACGTCAACGTGTCGCTTTTGGTCGCGCACTGATCGTCAAACCCCGCCTGCTGCTGCTCGACGAACCCTTCAGCAATCTCGATGCGGAAGCGCGCACCGGTATGCAGATCTTATGCAAGCGCATGACCAAAGAGTACGGCAGTACCGTCGTGTTCGTCACCCACGATCTGAAGGAAGCCTTGCTCATGGGCGATTGCTACGGTCGGCTCGCCGCAGGCCGTTATCAGGCCTATGCCGATCGCGCCGCGTTCTGCGCTGACCCGGCGAGTGGCGTACAGACCGAACTCAGGTTCTGGCGCGAGAACGGCGCATGAATATCGCGCTCATCCACAGCGGGGTGGCGGGCACCGCCGACTACTATCCCGATGACGGTACGCATCACTACCGCATCGAGCGCATTGGCGCCGACTGGCAGCCGTGCTTCGATAAAGACGATGTGGTGCTGGTACCGAATGGCGCGAATCATGTGGCCTTGCATGCCGCCCGCGCCTCACTCCACGCTTTTCTCGCACGCGGTGGTGCGCTGTTGTGCTTCTGCGGCTTCTTCACGCCGTGGCTGCCAGGCTATCGATGGCGTCAGGATTTCGCCCGACCGCTGCGCGATCTGCGCTACCGACTTGAACGCGATGACTTGTGTTTATTCGAAGGCGTCGAGGCCGAGGAGTTATGCGTCGATGCGCATGGCCTACGCGGCGGCTGGGCCTGCGGTGAGATCCTCGGCGCAGACCAGCAAAGCACCGTGCTGCGGGATAACCATGCACGGGTACTGATGGTTGCCGATCATAAGACCCGCTGCGGCCTTATCATCGCCACCGCCAGCGGCCCGTTGTTCGACGATAGGCCCGACGCACCCGCCAGCGGCGCGCGGCGTGTCTATCGCAATATCCTGCGCGCCTGTCGCGCACACCACGAGGCGCGTCATGCGTGAACGACCGCTAGGCATGATCTATAACGGTGTGTGGTCGCAGCAGGTGGTCGCGACCGCGCCCAAATATCGCGATCTGATCGAACTACTCTACGTGCACGCGCTCGACACCATTGATCTCGGTCGCTTTCGCGCCCTCATCGTGCCGTTTCAAAATGATCACGAGACGCTGGCGCGTCACCGCCACAAACTCTACGCACTGCTTGCCCGTGGTGGGCGGATCGCCGTGTTTGGCGACAGCGCCCATTGGCTGGATGCCCGCTGGGTGCCACGCCCCGTGGACAATCACTGGTGGAAGACCCATCCGACGACGCCGCCCGTCGCCCATACCCGCTTCGATCATGCGCTGTTCGCTGGTCTCACGCCGCGTCAAGCCGGCTTCCACCATCATGGCGTCTACCTGCACCTGCCACCGCGCGCCGACGTCTTGCAGCGCAGCCAGCAGGGCGAAGTCATTACTTGGCAGAGCGAGGCATATGGTGGCGTACTGCTGGCTTCGACCATGGACCCCATCGTCGAACACGGCGTGCAGCAGGTCGGCCATCTCGACGCGCTGGTCGATCAACTCATCGAGTGGTTGTGTGGCATACGCCCTACGGCCACACCGATGCGCTCAATGTAATGACGAGTCCGCAGCAGCTAAAGCTGCCCGCACGTCGCGCCAGCGCTGCACCATAGTGAAGACGATGGCGGCGGTGAATAACAGGCTCCACATGACGAGATGCGCGACATTCAAGCTCATGAGGCTCAAGAAGATGAAGCCCTCAGTGCGCTCGGCGAAACCCGGCGCGTAGTGAAAGGATTTTGCCGAGCTGTTGCGAAGCGTCACGCCGATGGACAGAAACAAGGACATCGCCACCACGATCACGGAGGTCAACAACAAGAGCGCGAGACGCGCATCGGGATAACGCCAGGCCAGCGCCAGGATCACCGCCACTTCGACCACCCGATCGAAAGTGACATCCATGATCGCGCCGAGCGCGCTGACTTGGGTTAGCCGTGCGAGCGTGCCGTCGGCGGCATCAAGCAGACCGGACAAGCACAGCACGACGACACCCAGCTGCGGCGCGCCAAGCAGCACCAACAACGCAGCCATCAAGCCCAGCGCCAGGCCCGCTAAGGTCAAGGCATTGGCCGACACACCGACACGCAGACAAGCGCGTGCGAGCAGGTTCAGCAGTGGCTGGATAATTTTCTGACCATGGGTGTCGAGCATCGCGCTCGGAGCATAGGAACGAAACACGCGCGCGGCAAGCGCGTGTCGACTTGACCAAGGTCTACCAGGTCTCGCCGAAAGGCCGCAGTTCGACGTTGAAGGACCAGGCCGAACGGTCCTGTTGCAACAGATGCCAGATCTCGTCAGCGATGGCGGCGGGCTTGATGAAAAACGCATCGGGTCTGCCGGCAAAGCGCTGACGCGTCCAGGCCAGATCGATGACCGCGTCGATCACCACATAGGCGACATGCACACCTTGCGGCCCGACCTCGCGGGCGATGGCCTCGGCCAAGATACGTTGCGCGGCCTTGCTCGGCGCAAAGCCGGCGAACTGCGCCTTGCCGCGCAGGGCCGAGGTATTGCCGGTGGTGATGATGGCACCACGGCCGGCGGCGACCATGGCCGGCGCGAGGCGTTGCGCGAGATGCAGCAGCGCCATGGTGTTCACTTGGAAGTTGCGTTCCAGCAGTGCCGGATCGATCTCCATGAAGTTGCCGAAAGCGCCGCCCACTGCGTTGTGGATCAGCACTTGCGGTTCACCGAGCTCGGTGTGCACCGCGCTCAACACGACATCGAGTTGCGCACGGTCGGTGACGTCGCATACATAGGCACGGCTAGCGGGGATTTCACGCGCGAGTGCCGCCAGGCGTTCGCCATTGCGCGCGAGCATGGCGACCGCGTAGCCGCCGGCGGCGAGACGACGGGCGATGGCCGCACCGGTACCCGGCCCGACACCGGTGACGAGGGCTACCGGTAATGAAGCAGTCATGACGCGTTCCTCATAGTCTGAAATCGGGATCAGTTTCGAGTCGGGCGAGATGCGGTTCGAGATCGGGCGCGAAAGCGGCATGGGCACGCAGGCGCGCGAAGTGCGCGGCGGCCTGCGGATAGGTGGCCGTCAAATCTTCGGGGACCACCGTAGCGTGGCCCTGCTCACGCAACCACCCCTGTTGCGGACGTTCGTACCACAGCATGGTCAACTCACAGGCGAAGCAGATGTCGGCGAGGCTCAAGCTTTGCCCGACCAGAAATTCGCGTTCACTGCGCAACGCGCGATCGATGGCGCCGAGATAAGTGGCGAAGGCGGCACTGGCGACGCGCGGTATCGCATCGTCCAGTTCACGAGCACGCAGACCGAGCAAATAGGCTTGCGTGTCACGGCCAAAGACCAGACTCGCGTCGAGAAAGCTGTCGATGCGCGACGCTTGATAGGCATCCTCGCCGTAGAGCGACAAGCGCGCCGCGCCGAGACGTGCGACTGCACGCGCGATGCTGTTGGATTCAAAGATACCCGTCATACCATCGCCGCTGAAGGCCGCCGGCACGGCGCCAAAAGGATGGGCATCGAGAAAGGCCACCGTCTTGAGCAAGGGCGTGCCACCGAAGCCGACTCGTCCGGTCTGTCGGTAAGCCTCGTTGACGCGATCCTCGTCAGTTGCGGGTCGCGCGTCGAAATCCCACAACCAATCGACCAGCGCCGCCGGCGGCGCGCTACGGATTTCGAGTTCCACGCCATTCAGTCGCGCGGCGATGGTGGCTTTCCACAAGCGTGGATTGGGCTGATAGGAAAAGATGCGCAGAGCCGCCATGGTGAACCCTCAGCCGGCGCTGGCGGTAGCAAGCACGGCGCGTGAATTGATCTCTGCTTCCATCGCCTGCACTTCGTCGGCAACGCGCAACTTGACCGGCACATGCTTGTGATAGGGCGTGCCCGCTATCGGATCACGCCAGGCGCTATCGGTCAGCCAGTTGATGGCGGGCCCGCAGATCGGACGCTTGCCATCGGCGGCCGGATAGGCCTGACCATAACCATGGGGCAGCACCACATAGCCGCGACGCAAGCCGGCATCGGCATGGGCACGCACCACCAGTTCGCCACGCCTCGATGCCACCACCAGCCAATGCGCTTCGGCGGCGCCCAAGCCCGCCAGATCGTCGGGATGGATGAACAAGGCGCCATCGGGATCGCGTTTACGAAAATCCGGTGAACGGAAAATCTGATTGGCGTTCTGCGCACGGCGCTGGCCGGCGGATAATACGAAGGGATAGTCGGCCTGCGGCTCGGCATCGCTCGGCGCCAGTGCGTTGATCGCCGCGAGCAGCGTCGGTATCGCGAGACGAATCTTACGATCGGCGGTTTCGATCAGATCCCATACCGAGTCATCGACACTGAAGGCGGTGCCCGACGGCGAGGCAATGATCAGATCAAACAGGCGCGCGCCGAGTTCCTGGGGTGCGAGTTTGTCGGTGATGGCGAGCGCGGTCATCACGGACTGCGGTCGCGTGCGGGCCAGACGCTGGGCCGCCGCCCATAAGGGTGCTGCCGACGCGGTGCCGGCCGGCAGCACCGCGCCCAAGGTGTTGTACAACACCAGCGGCGCGACCGGCGTACAGCTCGGATGCGCGGCGAGCAGAGCTTCGAGACCCGCGCCGAAAGCACCGTGACCCAGCGCCGCGCGATCACGCAGTTCGTCGAGCGCCGCCTGGGGCGGCAGCAGACTCATGGCGCGCGCAAGCCGCGTATAGATCTCCGGCTCGGGCAAGCTGCCCGCCAAGGGTGGCAACACCGCGCGGCGCACGTGGAAGTAATTGGTCGGGTATTCGAAATTGAACAGCGTGTATTCGCACTTCTCGAATTGCGAAGACGCCGGCAGCACGTAGTCGGCCAGCGCTGCGGTCTCGGTCATGGCGACATCCACCGCCACCAGCAAATCGAGTTTGCCTAGCGCCGTGACGACGCGTTGCGTATCGGCGGCGGTGTTGACCGGATTGCTGCTGTCCACCCACAGCGCGCACAGATGTTCGGGGTGCGGGCTCTCGATAGCATCGGCCAGCACATTGGGCGGCAACAGTCCGGCAATCACTTCGATATCGAGCGGCGCATAGCGTTGACCACGACCGTTGCCCCACAAGGGTTGCAACCAGCTATGCAAAACATTGGTGCCGCGTTTGCCGAAATTACCGGTGATGAGATAGAGCAGCTTTTCGAGATAGGAATTCAAGGTCGAATAACGACCCTGCTGAATACCGAGTTCAGCGCGCACCACCATCGCCTTGGATGCGCCGATCATCTCCACCACTTTGTTCAAGGTGGCGAGCGATACATCGGCGGCGGCGGCGAAGCGTTCAATGGGGACTTCGAGCAAGCTTGCCTTGACCGCCTCGAAACCGCTGGTGTGTTCAGCCAGAAATGCCTCGTCGATCAGATCCTCGCGGATCAACATCGCGAGCAGTGCCGCCATGAGATAGGCATCGGCACCGGGCCGCACCGCGATATGCAGGTCGGCCTGTGCGGCGGTCTCGCTGCGGCGCGGGTCGATGACCACCAACTTGCGCGCTGGGTCCTTGGCGATCTCGTTTAATTGCTGACGGGCGTTGGCAAAACCGTGGGCCAGCCACGGATTGGCGCCGATCACGAGTAACAGATCGCAATGTTCGATGTCTTCGGCGCTGTGACAGCTCTGCGCGCCGAACAGATGGCCATTGACCCAGAAATCGCCGGTTTTCTCCTGCGCTAATGCGTTGAACACATGCCGCGAACCGAGACCACGCATGAAAGCCGTAGCAAACGCGCCGCCGGCATGATTGCCCTGCCCACCGCCACCATAGAGCGCCAGTGACTGTGGGCCATGAGTGTCGATGACCCGGCGCAGCCGTGCGGTGATTTCGCTGATGGCGGTGTCCCACGAAATCGCTTCATGGCTGCCGTCGGCGCGCCGGCGCAGTGGCGTAGTCAGGCGATCCTTGTGATGGACGTAACTGACAATGCCCTGCGCCTTGTTGCACAGATAGCCGCGCGATTTCGGATTCGCCTCGTCGCCGCGTACGCGTCGAATGCGCGCCGCAGCGCCCTCGCCTTCCACCGCGACTTCGATGCCGCAATTCACATAGCACAGATTGCAAGCGCTCTTATGCCACTTGAGTTCACTCATCGTTTCACCTTTAAAGCAGGGGCGTCATCAACGCCGTGCAATTGCGCGAGTGCGCCGTCGATCAAGGTATGCAGGGCGGCGACCTGGGCGCTGCCGAGTTTGTCGTTGAGGCGCAGTTGCGCGCGCTTCCAATGCGCACGGCCTTCGGCTTGCTTGGCGCGACCGACAGCGGTGATGGCTAGGCTGCGGCTGCGAGTGTCGGCGCCCGGACCCTGACTGACCCAGCCCTGCTGGATCAGCAGTTGCACGTTGCGCGTGAGGGTCGAAGCATCCATGCCCATGCGTCGCGCCAGTTCGCCCGGCGCCACCGGGCCCAAGCCGACCAGATGGGCAAGCAGCGAATACTGCGTGCCCTTCAGCCCGGCGCGCGCCAGTTCGGCGTCGTACAAGCGGGACACACCGCGCAGCAGTTGGCGCAGCTTGAAGTTGGTGCAGCCGCGCGGCGCGGCGGGGGGAGTAGCCATGATTTGATTGTAGCTGCAATCATTGCAGATACAAGTATCAGAGTATGACCTCTCACTCGCCAATGGTCTTAACCAGCACCCGCCAGCGCCGCCACTCCCCGCACTCGCCGTAGCTGGCGAGTCATGCGCAGCCGCCTTAGGATAGGCCCCACTCAGCCCGAGGCCATCCCATGTCCGTCGTCGAACCCCGCCAGATTGCCCACTTGCCCCTGCCGCCCGCCGTGCCGTTGCTGGAGGGTTATCGTCTGCTACGACGCAGCCCGCCCGAGGCGTTGTTGCAGATCGCACGCGAGCACGGCGACGTGGTGCGTTGGCGCGGTGTGCAGACCATCTACTGCCTCAACCATCCGGAATACGTGCGCCAGGTGCTGACGCAATCCTGGCCGCGTTACAGCAAAGACACCATTGACTACCGCGTGGTCGGCCGCACGCTGGGCAAGGGCCTAGTCACCAATGACGGACCCGATTGGGCCAAGCAGCGCCGTCTCATGCAGCCGGTGTTCGCCAACCGCTCGATCGATAAGTTCGATGGCGTGATCAACGAAATGACTGCTCAGCTTATCGACAGCTGGACCCACAAGCGCGCCGACGAGACCGTGTGGCTGGATCGAGATATGAGTCGCGTCACCTTCCAAGTGGTGAGCCGCACTTTATTTGGCGCCGACATCGACGACGCCGCCGACGAGATGACCAAGATCCTGCACATCGTCAATCAGCATCCGCTGCGTATCGCGTCCTTGCTGACCTTGTTTCCCTGGCTGCCGGTGCCAAGCAATCGTCGCTTCGCGCATATCAAGGCGCGCCTCGATGCGATCGTCGATGGCCTGGTCGATCAGCGCCGCGCACAGGGCGACCAGGGCCGTGGTGACATCGTCGATCGTCTGCTCGCGGCGCGCGATGCCGACAGCGGCGAGGGCATGAGTCGCGAACAGATGCGCGATGAATTGATCACCCTGCTGCTGGCCGGTCATGAGACCTCCGCCACCGCGCTGGTGTGGACCTATCACTTGCTAGGCCAGCATCCCGATATCGAAGCGCGTCTGGTCGAGGAACTGTCCCGCGAACTCGGTGGTCGCGCCGCGCTGAGTGCCGATCTGCCGCGCCTGCCCTATCTGAAACAAGTGGTGCAGGAATCGATGCGTCTCTATCCGCCGGTGTGGGGCATCGCGCGTCGCGCGCATGAAGAGGCCGAGTTCGGTGGCTATCGCGTGCCGGCCGGCGCCTACATCTCGATCTCCATGTACGCCCTGCATCGCCATCCGGACTACTGGCCGCAAGCTGATCGTTTCGACCCCGACAGGTTCGATACCAAACGTAACGAGCAGCGTCATTCCTACTGCTATATCCCGTTCTCCGCCGGACCGCGGGCCTGCATAGGCGCGAGCATGGCGATGCTCGAGATTCAGCTCGTTCTGGCACAACTGCTGCAACGCTTCCGGGTCAAACCGTTGCCGGGCTTCAAGGTCGTGCCCCAGGCGGTGGTAACATTCAAAACCCGCGCGGGCATGCCGGTCACCATCACGCCGCGTTGAACCAAGCCGGCCATGCAGCCTCCGTCTTTCAAGTTTCGAGCACAGACCATGATTCGACGCCACTTCATCGCGCTGCTGTGGGGCGCGCTCCTGCTGCCGCTCACCGCCCGCGCCGGCGGCGTCGAAGTGCAGACTCTCGCAGGCCGCCACGCCGGCCTGGGCGAATTTCTGGCCAAGGACAAATGGACAGTGGTAATGGTGTGGACCACCTACTGCGGCGCCTGCCGCAAGCAATACCCGCTGATTTCCGCGTTCCATAGCAAGCACAAGGACAAGGATGCGCAAGTCCTCGGCGTGTCGCTCGACGGCTTCGATCAAGGCGAGAAGATCAAGGCCTACCAGACCGCCCACGCACAGAATTTCCCAAGCGTGATGGCCGATTCGGATCAGTTCATCGACAAATACCAGCGCACTACTGGTGAGAAGTTCACCGGCACGCCGACCTATATGCTGTTTGACGCCAAGGGCGGCCTGCGCGCCTATATCGACGGGTTGGTATCGATTGCCGATATCGAAAATTACATCAAGAAGTAGGCGCTGCTGCCGGCCGCGACCTGTGCTGGCACGCTAGCGTCCAACGAGAGGAGACGAAGGGGTGACTCGCAGGCGGTTTCTCAAGCGCATGGCGTCGCTGTCCGTGGCTCTGGCCGCACCTTGGCATGCGGCGGTCTCGGCCAAGCTGCCGGAACCCTACGACTGGGCAGCGATGCCTCCTACCGACACGCGCGACGGCTTCATTGAATGGATGGCGCGCAAACGTGGCGAGGACCGCGCCTTCCTCGGCCAGCGCTACGATCGCTATCTGCAGCTGCTCGCGCACAAGGATCTGTGGGATGACCGCAATAAGCGCGCCTACCTGCTGACACCGCGCGAGGCCTTCGTCACCGCCGCCAATCAGAGCCGCGCCTATGAGTGGCATTATCTGGACATTGGTTTCGGCGTCACGATCACCGGCCCGCATACCGTGGCGCGCATGACCAATACCATCAATCCGCAACGCGGCGAACGCGTCTTGGAAATCGGTACCGGCTCGGGATATCAAGCGGCCTACCTCAGTCATCTCACCCAGCAGGTGTTTTCCGTCGAAGTCATCAAGCCGCTGTTCGAACGCACCGGTGGCGTATTCGAAAAACTGATCGCCCAGGGCTATAGCGAATACCAGCGCATTCAGCGCAAACACGACGACGGCTATTACGGCTGGGAAGCCCATGCTCCCTTCGACAAGATCATCGTCACCTGCGGCATCGACCACGTGCCACCGCCGTTGCTGCAACAGCTCAAGGTCGACGGCATGATGGTCATCCCTGTCGGTCCACCCGGCGCACAGCACGTCCTGAAAATAGTCAAACGGCAGGCCGCCGATGGCGCTTTGAGTGTGGCGCGCTCAGACATCTACAACGGCGCCATCATCAACTTTGTGCCGTTTACTAAACTCAAGGGCAGCTAGCCGAGCGCACAGCTGCGAAGTGTGCTTGCTCGCATGTGCAGGTGAGCGGGGTAGAAGCAGTCGCCGCTCAAAGATCCTCGGGCATCATGTGACCCTTGGCGCGTTTGGCGCGCATGTAGCGCAGGTTGTGCTCGCACACACCGGCGATCAAGGACACGCACTCGCTCACCGCCTGACCATTCTCTTCGAGTTGAAGACGCTTGTCGGGATTGTTCGACAACAATCGAATCGCACGATCGCCGAGCAGATGACGCAGCACGATGGCGGCGTCGCTGAAGTCGCGTGAATCTTCGGGCAGGCCAAGAGCGGTATTGGCCTGATAAGTGTTGTGGCCACCGTCCTGCAAGAGATAGGTGATGGCCTTGGCCCACAGACCGATGCCACGTCCTTCGTGACCGCTCATGTAGACCACCGCGCCCTCGCCCGCCGTCTTGATCTGCGCAAAAGCGCCATCGAGCTGCGGCCCGCAGTCGCAACGACGCGAACCGAACACGTCACCGGTCAGGCAACAGGAATGGATGCGTACCAGCGGCGCCCGCGACTGCCGCAAGCCCGGCAGCGCGAACACTGAATTGACCGACATCGAGCTGTGCATAAGCTCGCGTATGGCTTCTGCGCCGCCATCGCGCGCGGCGTCCTGCACGGCCGACAATTCAGTACGACGCACGAAGGGATACCATTCCAGCATCACTTCCTCGCCCGCGATCAGACGCGGGATCGGCACCGGTCCCAGCACCGAAATGAAAGCGCCGGGCGCGTCGGCGGCAACGAGTCGGGCCTCGCGATCGAGAGTGACCAACAGGCGATCGCCTTCGAGCTGGGTGCGGATCGATTTATCAACGTAGCTGAACACAAGCAAATCTCCGTCGTTCACCGGTCAAGCCGGTGCGCACAATAATTTCTGGGTCTACCTACGAGTGGCGGCAAGGGATCGCACCGCGAGACGAGAGGCACAGGCCGAAGATGGGGGCTTCCCGCGCTTCGTCAACGCCGCGCCACCGCATCCTCGACGACACAAGGCCCACGAACTTAAGCGCATTACTTACTGGCCAGGATAGCCCAGCCCCGCTACCACGGCATGATAGGCGCAGGCGATGTCCGCGTCCCATAGGGCCTCGTCGCTGGCCTCGATAACTTCAGCCAGACGCCGCGCGACCAGCGCACGCACATGAGCACGGCGGCGTTGATGGCGTGCGGCCTGCCTATCGACATGACGCGCACGCCAGGCACGATGGGCTTCGGCGGCGACATCCAAGGCCGCGATGCCGTCGCCGGACAGCGCCGAGGTCAGCACCACCGGCGGCAGCCAGTCATCGACACCCTCGGGATGACGTAGCACCGAGGCGATTTCAGCGACCATGTCCTTGGCACCCGGCCGGTCGGCCTTGTTGATGACATAGATATCGCCGGTCTCGAGGATGCCGGCCTTGATCGCCTGCACCATGTCGCCGGCGCCCGGCATCAAGACCACCACCAGGGTGTCGACCAGTTCGCGCACTTCGTATTGCGACTGACCGGCGCCCACGGTCTCGACGATCACATCGTCGAAGTCAGAGGCTTCGAGCAGGGCCAGAACATTCGCGATGTTGTCGGCCAGACCGTCGCGCGAACGACGACTGGCAAGCGAGCGCACAAATAATTCGGCGTCATCGCCATGGGCATCGATGCGGATGCGATCACCGAGGATCGCGCCCTGGCTATAGGGACTGCTGGGATCGATAGCGACCACGCCGACGCGGCGTTGATGCGCGAGTCGCGCGTTGACGAAGCGGCCGAGCAGGGAACTCTTGCCAGCGCCGGCCGGCCCGGTGATGCCACAGCGCCACACGTCACCCTCGGCACGTGCATCGCCGTCCAGCACCGCAAGCGCCTCGGCCACGCTCGCGTCAGCAATGCGCGACAACGCGCGACCGAGCACGCGACGATTGATAGGCGCGCGCGGCGCGCGGGATGCCGTCACGCCAACCTCCGCGCGACCTCGTCGACGACTTGCTTGAGGCTCATCTCACTGTCGAACACACAATCGACACCGCTGGCTTTCAGCGACTCCCAGTCACCACGCGGAATGGTGCCGCCGACAAACAGCGCGACGTCATCGGCGTGTTCGCGTTTGAGCGCCTCGGCGGTGAGCTTGACCAGCTCGAGGTGACTGCCGGACAGAATACTTAAACCCACCGCGTCGACGTTTTCCTCGGCGGCGACGCGCGCGATGTAGTCCGGCGTCTTGCGCAAGCCGGTGTAGATCACCTCGGCGCCGGCATCGCGTAGTGCAAGCGCGATGACCTTGGCGCCGACATCGTGACCATCGAGACCAGGTTTGGCGATGAGGATACGTTTGCCTTGCAGTACGCCTACCATCACAGTTTTACCGGCTCGACGAATTCGCCCCAGTGCTTCTTCAATTGCTCGACCATTTCACCGACCGTGACATAGGCATGACAGCAATCGACCAGGTAGGGCATGAGGTTCTCGCCTTGATCGCGTACCGCTTTATCGAGGGCATCCAGCGCACGCGTGGCGATAGCCCCATCGCGTTCATCGCAGATTTTCTCGTATTTACGGATGACTTCTGCGGCGGTGCTGGCGCTGCTCGAGAACACCTCACCGACTTGCTTGTGCTCGGCTTCATTCCTGAAGCGGTTAACGCCGACCACCACCGAGTCGCCCGAATCGACACGCGACTTACGCTCGTGAGCGCTGCGTGCGATGCGTCTTTGCAGATAGCCGTCTTCGATGGCCTTGACCACACCGCCGTAATCGGCGATTTCCTTGATCACGCCTTCGATCGCCACTTCCATCTCGTCGGTCAGGTATTCGACGTAATGACTGCCGCCCAGCGGGTCGACGCTATCGGCGATACCGCTCTCGTAGGCAATGACTTGTTGCGTGCGCAAGGCCAGTTCGGCGCTCTGCTCAGTCGGCAACTGAAAAGCCTCGTCGTAGGCACAGGTGAAGATCGACTGCGCACCGCCCAGGGTCGCGGCCATGGTTTCGACCGCCACCCGCACCACGTTGTTATAGGGCTGGGCGGCGGTCAGCGAGGAACCGCCGCACACCACGCCGAAACGGAACTGCTGAGCGCGCTCGGTGCGCGCACCATAGCGCTCTTTCATGAGTCGCGCCCACAGCCGGCGCGCGGCGCGGAACTTCGCCACTTCCTCGAAAAAATTCATGTGCACATAGAAGAAGAACGACAGGCTTTGGGCAAAGCGTTCCAGATCGGCGCCGCGTGACAACAGTTCGTCGACATAGGCCAAGCCATTGGCGAGCGTGAAGCCCATCTCCTCGACGGCACTCGAACCGGCGTCGCGCACATGGGCGCCAGCGATGCTGATCGGATTGAAGCGCGGCGACTCCTGGTTGGCATAGACAATACTGTCGGCGACCAGACGTAGAGCCGGACGCACCGGAAAAATCCAGGTGCCGCGCGCGACATATTCTTTCAGGATGTCGTTCTGGATGGTGCCGGTCAGCTTGGCACGCGGCACGCCGGCCTTGTCGGCGGCGGCGAGATACATGGCGAAGATCATCGCCGCCGTGCCGTTGATGGTGAAGGAGGTCGAGACCTTGGCCAGATCGATATCGCGGAACAGCACTTCCATGTCCGACAAGTTCGAAATTGACACACCGACCTTGCCCACTTCCGAGCGGGCCATGGGGTCGATGGGGTCGTAGCCGCACTGCGTCGGCAAGTCCAGGGCCACGGAAAGCCCAGTCTGGCCGCGTTCTAGCAGGAAGCGATAGCGCTCGTTGGACTCCTCGGCGCTGCCGAAGCCCGAGTATTGGCGGAAGGTCCACAGCCGCCCGCGATAGCCGTCCTCGAAAATACCCCGCGTAAAAGGGTATTCTCCCGGCGCGGAATCGTCCGGGCGGCGGCGCATGTCGGCGGTAGCTACCGCCGGGATCTCGATGCCGGAGGGTGTGCTACGACGCTCACCCGCAGCTTCGCGCAGCTCGCTCTTGGTCTGACTCATGGTTCTGGCCTGATTTTTGAAGCGGTAGCAGCTTGCACCACCGGTGCGCGGGATACTTCCATAGCGGCACAGCCGATTCAAGCTACGAGGAAGTGTGTCCGACAAAGCGACACGAGTGTGAGAACGATCAAATCGTCGAGCTCGGCTTGGACAACACGTACGACGTTCTGTGACCGTCCCGTAGGACGGCCAGCCCGGATCGATGGCGCGCGGCAGGCGGCGCCCACAGCTCGTATTTTGCCGACGGCAAACTGCGTGCCGCAGTTTTTCTTATAACGGTTGTAGGAACAAGACACGCGCTGTCCGACCAGCACGGCCGCGTGGGAGCCGGGATGCACGATCAGAAAGATATGAAGGCGCTGATGCTCGGCGCCATCGGTGTCGTCTACGGCGACATCGGCACCAGTCCCCTGTACGCCTTGAAGGAGACCTTGAGTGGCAGCCATGCGCTGGGCCTTGATGAGCCGCGCGTGCTCGGTGTGCTGTCACTGATCTTCTGGGCGATCATGATGCTGGTCACGGTCAAATACGTGACCTTGATCATGCGCGCCGATAACCGTGGCGAAGGCGGCAGTCTGGCGCTGCTGGCGCTGGTTGCCGACGCGCTCAAGAATTCCAAGCGGCGGGTGTGGATAGTGGGCGTGCTCGGCATTTTCGCCGCCGCACTGTTCTATGGCGACAGCATGATCACGCCGGCTATTTCGGTATTGAGCGCGGTCGAAGGCATGAAGATCATCGCGCCGCATTTCGGGCCGGCGGTGATCCCGACCACGGCCGCGATTCTGACCGGTCTGTTCTGGATCCAAAAACGCGGCACCGGCACGGTCGGTCTGTGGTTCGGGCCGGTGATGTGTCTGTGGTTCGCTACACTCGCCATCCTCGGCCTGCGTCAAATCGTCACCAACCCCGCCGTGCTGTTAGCGGTTAACCCGCTGTATGCCGTCAAGCTGATTGCTGCCTATCCGCATCAGACTTTCCTTGGTTTGGGCGCGGTGGTCTTGGCGGTGACCGGTGGCGAGGCACTGTATACCGACATGGGCCATTTCGGCTGCAAGCCGATACGCATGACCTGGTTCAGTCTGGTCTTGCCGGCGCTGTTGCTCAATTATTTCGGCCAGGGCGCACTGCTGCTCGCCCACCCGGAAGCGCTGGAGAATCCCTTCTTCCTGCTCGCGCCAGACTGGGCGCTGGCACCGTTGGTGGTGCTCGCTACGCTCGCCACGGTGATCGCCTCGCAAGCCGTGATCTCCGGCGCCTTCTCGGTCGCGCGCCAGGCTATCCAGCTCGGCTACCTGCCACGCATGCAAATCGTCCATACCTCGGGCCACGCCCAAGGGCAAATCTATGTGCCGTTCACCAATTGGACCTTGTATCTCGCGGTCATGGCACTGGTCATCGGTTTTCGCTCATCCAGCAATCTCGCCGCCGCTTATGGCATCGCAGTGACCGGCACCATGCTTATCGACACCATTCTCATCACCTTCGTGATGGTCTTGATCTGGAAGTGGCCACGCTGGCAGATAGCGACGCTATGCGGTTTCCTGTTCGCGGTCGACGTCTGTTTCCTCGCGTCCAACTCGCTCAAGATCTTGCAGGGCGGCTGGTTCCCGCTGGTGGTCGGCCTGGTGTCGTTCACCGTGCTCACCACCTGGAAACGCGGTCGCGCCCTGGTCTTCGAAAAGATGGTCGAACAGAGCGTGCCGCTCGATGCGCTCCTCATGTCGGTCAACGAAATTCATCGCGTCGAAGGCGTGGCAGTGTTCATGACCGGCAGCCGCTACGGCGCACCGACCGCGCTACTGCATAACTTGAAGCACAACAAGATTCTTCACGAGCGTGTGTTCCTGGTCACCATTATCACCACCGACACGCCCTATGTGACGCGCGAAGAGCGCGTTGAATACACCATCCTGGGTCACGGCTTCTACCGCCTGGTGGTGCGCTTCGGTTTCATGGAACACCCGGATCTGCCGGAAGCGCTGGCCGAGATCAAACAATACGGCCATCACTTGAAAATGATGGAAACGACGTTCTATCTCAGCCGCGAAGTCATCGTGCCGACCTTGAAGCACGGCATGGCGCTGTGGCGCGAACGCTTGTTCGCCTTCATGAGCAAGAACGCGATGTCAGCCTACGAATTCTTCCGCATTCCGACCGACAGAGTGGTGGAGATAGGCACACAGTTGGAAATTTAAGGAAGGCTCATTCCACTCCACCCTATCTTCCTTTGTGGGTTCGACTTCAGTCGAACATTTATTCCACAGCGCTTCGCAGAGGCTTTGAATGTCCGACTGAAGTCGGACCCACAGAAGATAAATATTCGGGGCATGAAACCCGGCAAGGATTACGCGCTAGAACGGGTGTCGTTCACCATGCTGCGTCGCCATCTCAAAGCCATGCGCCAGCTGCAACACCGCCAGGTCTGCCCAGCGTTTACCGACTATCTGCAATCCCACCGGCAACCCATTTTCAGTAAATCCCGCTGGCACTGAAATCGCCGGACAGCCGGTCACCGTGATGGCGTAACACACCCCCATCCAGTCGAGATAGGTCGCGAGCTCGCGGCCGTTGATGTTCTTCACCCACTCCTGCTCGATGGGAAATGGCAACACCTGAGTGGCCGGGCACAGCAGAAAATCGTAGTGCTCGAAAAACGCCGCGACGCGGGCGATGAGTTGCGTGCGCTTGATCTCGGCCTGCGTGACATCGTTCAAGCTCAAGGCCAGGCCTTGCTCGATATTCCACACCACAGTGTCTTTCAGATGCGGACGCTGGCGCTCGAAATCCGGCGCGAAACGCGCGGCCATTTGCCAGGCGCGTAACACGCGGAACACTTCGTCGGCATCGCGCAGATCGGGACTCGCGCCAGTGACTTCGCAACCGAGCGTGTTGAACACCGGTAGCGCGCGCTCGAGCACCGCCAGCACTTGCGCATCGACCTCGAACTGCCCGAGATTCGGCGACCAGGCCAGGCGCAGGCCCTTCAAGTCACGCGCCAAGGGCACACGGAAACTCACCCCGGCCTCGGGCAATGCAATCGGCACACGCGGATCAGGCCCGGCCATGGTCGACAGCAGCAAGGCACAATCCACCACGTTGCGCGCCATCGGCCCCTGCACCGCCAGCGGTTCGCTGGACATGAGACGCGGCCACGTCGGTACCCGTCCCGGTGAGGGACGCATGCCCACCACATTGCAGAACGCCGCCGGGTTGCGCAGCGAGCCGCCGAGATCGCTGCCGTCGGCCAGCGCCGTCATGCCGGTCGCGAGTGCGACCGCCGCACCGCCGCTGCTGCCGCCACAGGTGCGCGACAAATCATAGGGGTTACGCGTCGCGCCAAACACGCGATTGAAGGTCTGCGAACCGGCGCCGAATTCCGGCGTATTGGTCTTGCCGAGAATGATGGCGCCAGCGGCACGCAAGCGCGACACCAACAGCTCGTCCTGATCGGGCACGAAGTCGGCGAACAGCGGCGAACCGAAAGTCGTGCGTATACCGCGTGTCAGTGCGAGGTCCTTGATCGCTATCGGCAGGCCGAACAGTGGCTGCTCGGCTTGCGGGCCGCGAACGTCCATCTCACGCGCAGTGGCGAGCGCAGCGTCGATGTCAACGGTAACGATGGCGTTGACGCGAGGGTTAACAGCGTCGATGCGTGCGAGCGTGGCACGCAGCAGTTCTTCGACACCGAGTTCACGCCGCGCGATGGCGGCGAGCAGCGTGGTAGCGGCGGGATAGCTGGCGAGATCGAGTGTGGGCATTGCACTGCTCTAGCTTCGATCGCTCTCCGTTATTGTGGGTCAGACTTCAGTCTGACCCACAGTAGAAAAAGAAGCGCCTCAGGTCACGGTGCGCTCGGCCTTGAGCTCGGCAATATCGCCAGCGGAAAAGCCCCAATCCTTGAGCACCGCTTCGGTATCGGCGCCGTGCTTGGATGGCGGCTTTTGGATCGCCGACGGGGTGCGGCTGAAGCGCGGCGCGGGCGCGGGCTGGGTCACACCATTGTGTTCAACGAAGGTCTTGCGCGCGACGTTATGCGGGTGCTTGGGCGCTTCGCTCATGCTAAGCACCGGCGCGAAACACACGTCCGTACCTTCCAGCGCCTGACACCATTCATCGCGGGTCTTGGTCAGGAACAGCGCCTTCATATCCTCGGCGCGGGTCGCCCAACGCGTGCGGTCCTTGTGATCGACATGCTTGGGATCACTGAAGCCGGTGCGTTCAAGAAATTCCTCGTAGAACTTCGACTCGATGGAGGCAATGGAAATGTATTTGCCGTCCCGGGTCTCGTAGGTGTCGTAGAAGTGCGCACCGCCGTCGAGGATGTTGCTCTCGCGCTGATCGGTAAACAGGCCCGCGCCATGCATGCCGTAGAGCGCGGTCATGAGGATGGCCGCGCCATCGGTCATGGCGGCGTCAACCACCTGGCCACGGCCGGACTTCTGCGCTTCGAGCAGACCAGCCAACACACCGACCGCGAGCAGCATGCCGCCGCCGCCGAAGTCACCGACCAGGTTCAAGGGCGGCGGCGGCGGACGATCGGCGTTGCCAATCGCATAGCAGGCGCCCGTCAGGGCGATGTAATTGACGTCGTGACCGGCAGCCTTGGCCAAGGGACCGTCCTGGCCCCAGCCTGTGACGCGGCCATAGACCAGCTTGGGATTGCGCTTCCAGCAATCGTCCGGCCCGAGACCTAAGCGCTCGGTGACGCCGGCGCGGAAGCCTTCGATGAGGGCGTCGGCACCCTCTACCATCTTCAGAATGAGTTCGATGCCCGCCGGCTGCTTCAGATCGACCGCGATCGAACGGCGGCCGCGATCGAGCAGGGCGTACTTCGGTTCCATCGCGATACCGAGCCCGGCATCGACCACGCGATCAACGCGTATCACCTCGGCACCCATGTCCGCGAGCATCATCGCGCACATCGGGTTGGGGCCGATGCCGGCCAGCTCGATCACCTTGTATCCGACCAATGGTCCACTCGCGGCCATGTCGCTCTCCCCTTCAATCAATTTCAGTTGTGGAACGCGGCCGGTTGACCGCAAGCCGCATTATGCCTCGTCGCCCGTGTCGTGGGCGGCGAGTCGCCGATATTTTGCCGCGTCGCTGAACGCAGCTCCCTGCCCGCCTTCGCACCCGAACCTCCCCCCTTTCGAGCAGGTCTGCCTCCAATGATGCCGCTTGCTACCCCGAGCAAGCCACGCCAATCAGTTAATTCTTCTTTTTGGTTCAAGTAATTGAAGCAGGCGTCGCTACTTTTTCTCCAACTTGAACAGAGGCCATTGGCGAGCAAGACGAGTGTACCGAGGTCACCGCCACGCCGTACAACGACTAGCGTGAAGAACAGCATCGCAACTAAATTGATGGTCGACCTGTGGCTGACCGTGCTGGCATTCCCGATCGGGGCTTGGCCCTATGTGTCGAACGAAGACCAGCGGGATACGCCATGAGACTGGGTCTGCGCACTGCGGCCTGGGCACTCGCACTGTCCAGCATTCCCATGCTCGGCATGGCGCTACTGACTTTCTATTCCGCGCGCAGCACGCTGCGCGAAGAAATCGCTCATCAGCTAGTGGCGGCGGCGCGCGGCGAATTGGCGACCATCAACCAGTTCGTCACCGGTGCCGGCAGCGATCTCGCGACCTGGAGCACGCTGCACATCATCCAGGACGTATTGACCGACGACCACGAAGGCGATGCGTCGCGCGAACTGGCACGCCTGCTGCGGCAATCGTCGAAATTCACCGAAATCCTCGCGTTGAACGATCACGGACGCGTGGTCGCAGCCACCCGCAGCGCCTATCTGGGTCTCGATCTGAGCACCTCACCGGCGTTCCGCGCGGCCAGTGCCGGCAGCACCTACCGCAGCGAGATCGAACACTCGGCGCTCATCGACGAGGCTGCACTGACTATCGCTGAACCGATACGTGCCGACCACGATCATCTGACAGTGATCGGCACCCTGGTCGGGGTCATCGCCTGGCACCGCGTGAATGACAAGCTGCACGAACTGACAGTGCTGGGCACGCGTCAGGACAAAGATCATCGTCTATTGCTGCGCGATCCGAGCCTACCGGTGCCGCTTTACGACACCATCGGCGCGGCGGTGTCCGCCTATGCCGCGCTGCCCGACACCGCCGGTTTGACCATGACCGAGTTCGACGGCCGCAGCTATCTGATCGGCACCGCCGTGACGGTCGACGGCGACGGTCGACCGTGGTTCGTGCACACCCTGGTCTCGACCGCCACCGTCGATGCCGGCGTGCTGGAACTGCGTGATCGCCTCCTCGCCTTTGGCATCGTGTTCCTGCTCGTCTCGAGCGCTGCGGGGCTCGCCTTCGCGCGCGCGCTGGAACGCCCGATCGTCGCCTTGCAGGCCGCCGCCAGCCGCCTCGCCGAACGCGACTTCGACACGCCCTTGCCAGCAGCGCGCGGTGACGTCATAGGCCGTCTGACCGCGAGCTTCGACGCCCTGCGTACAGCCCTTAAATCCAACGAACAACAGCGCAGCGAAGCCGAGCACAAGATCCGCCGGCTCGCCTATTACGACCCGGTCACGGGCCTGCCGAATCGCGCCTACCTGCAGGATTATCTCGATAACGCGCTCGCTGTCGCCTGCCGTCAGCACAAGCAGCTCGCGGTGCTGTATTTCGATCTCGATCACTTCAAACGCATCAACGACACCCTCGGCCACGGCGCCAGCGACGTCCTGCTCCAGCAGACCGCCGAAAGAGTGCAGCACTGCCTGCGTGCGTCGGACATGGTGATGCGCGGCTCGCCAGGCGCCGCCGACAACGCGGCGGACGATCAGCACACCGTGGTGCGCTTCGGTGGTGACGAGTTCATTCTGGTGCTGAACGCGCTCGACGATGCCTACGGCGTGGCGCGGGTCGCGCGGCGTCTGCAGGAAGTCTTCGCCATGCCCTTCAAGCTCGGCTCCGACGAGTTGTTCGTCACCGCCAGCATCGGCATCGCCATGTATCCCGATGACGGCGCCGATGCCGATACCTTGTTACGCAACGCCGACGCGGCGATGTACGACGCCAAACAGCACGGCCGTAACAACTACAGTTTCTACATGAAGGAGATGAACGCCCGCGCCCGCGATCGACTGTCGCTGGAAGGACGTCTGCGCAAGGCCATCGAACTCGAACAGTTCGAACTGCACTATCAGCCGCAGATCGATCTGCGCAACAACAAGCTTATCGGTCTGGAAGCGTTGGTGCGCTGGGCCGACCCGGAGAAAGGCCTGATCAGTCCGATGGAGTTCATTCCCCTGGCGGAAGAAACCGGTCTCATCGTGCCGCTAGGCGAATGGATTTTGAAACGCGCCTGTCGGCAGATGCGGGCCTGGAATGGCACCGCGCTGGACGGCGTGCGGGTCGCCATCAATCTGTCCCTGCGCCAGGTCAAGGAAAGAAATTTCGCACACCTGGTGGGTGAAGTGCTGGCGGACAACGGACTGTCACCCGCGCAGCTTGAACTGGAATTGACCGAGTCGGTATTGATGGAGGACAACGATGACGCTGGCCGTATCCTCGACAGCCTGAAGATGATGGGCTTGAGCTTGTCGATCGACGACTTCGGCACCGGCTACTCATCGCTCAGCTATCTGAAGCGCTTCGCCATCAACAGCCTCAAGATCGATCGCAGCTTCGTGCGTGATATGGAATCGGACGCCAACGATCAGGCCATCATCACCGCCATCATCGCGATGGCCCACAAGCTCAACCTCGAAGTCGTCGCCGAAGGTGTGGAAACCCGCGAACAGGCCTTGCTGCTGCGCCAGTTCAATTGCGATCAGATTCAGGGTTACTGGGTCAGCAAACCGTTGCCGCCGGCCGATATCGAGCGTTTCGCCAATCAGCCCATTGCGGTGCTTGAGAATATGCCATCACTGTCACAGGCGCCCAATCTCATGCTGCTGCCCAACGACACGGTGCGCATGGCGGCCGGTGAAGCTTGAGTTCGCGCCCGGCCAGGCAAACCCTGTGGGTATAATCGAATTGTTGAACGTATTGACCGGCAATCTCGACCGCGTCGATGGTGTGATGTTTCCGCGTGGTGTCCATGAGCGCGCGCGCGATGGCGCGGCGCCCGGCTAGGGCTTCCGTCTCGGCCGCTGGCGGTCACGCGTGCACGGCCATTCGGAAGTGATGGGCGAACTGCCGGTCGCAACGCTCGCCGACGAGATCACCACGCCGGGATTGCGCGCGGCGACGGTGCGCAGGCCGACAGCGCTATCATCGATCGCGAGTTGTTGGACGAACTTATCCAACGCGAACTCGCCAATCCACACTCCAGCCTGGCCGGTCGCCGCAGCGAAGAAATCCGCGCGGCACTGGACGGCGACGCGCCCTGCGATCGCGTGGTCGATTTCCTGTTGCGTAGCGGACCCTATGGCGAGGGCTTTGGACAACGCGCCGACGGTCTGTCGCTGGCGCGCTTGCCCGAGCTGCTGAAGACACCTAGCGGTCGCATCGAACTGCTGTGCGATGTGATCGCAGGCGAGATCGTGCGGATCCGCAAGGAGTTACTTGAACAGCCGCCGCGCGACAGCTTGCTGCTAATCGGACGCCGTGTTGAACGGCGTGGCGGTCAGCGTCGAGGTGGCCTGAGTCTTAGACTTGGCATCAAGGCGTGCACGGCGGTGAGGACGATGTGCACAGTTTGATGAACGCTTATCGCAGCCGACGATAAGCACCGTCCGCCGCCTGGCGCCAGCCGTGGTAAGGATGGCGGGCCAACAATTCGCGGTCACGAAAGACATAGACCAGCACCGCGCCGGCGGCAAAGCCACCGATATGAGCC
>JAYWAC010000225.1:0-10953 GCA_043782755.1 Pseudomonadota bacterium
TGTCGATCACGTCGGCTGGAACACTAAGAAGGTCAACGGTAAATGGGTGCCGACCTTCAAGAACGCCCGCTATGTGATGGTCGAATCGGAATTCAACCATTGGCAGCATCACCAAGATGACTTCGGTCCGGTGTTCCAGGAATCGGTGCAGCCGGTGTTCGAGGCCGGTCTGGTCGATCTGGTCAAACCCGATCACCAGATCGGTTCCGGCGTATGGTTCGAGCCGACCCCGGGTCATACCCCCGGGCATGTCAGCGTGCACATCGCTTCTAAGGGTGAAGAGGCCATCATCACCGGCGACATGATGCATCACCCCTGTCAGATCGCGCGCCCCGATTGGATCACGCCCTTTGACAACGACAGCCCGGCCGCGATGGCGACCCGCCAGTCCTTCCTCGAGCGCTATGCCGACAAGCCGGTGACGGTTTTCGGTACGCATTTCGCTGACCCGGTAAGCGGCCACATCGTGAAGGATGGCAAGACGTTCAGGTTTGCGGTCTAGCTGGACCCTAGCTCTTCTTCTCTGCTGTTCACTCTTCTGTGGGTCCGACTTCAGTCGGACATTCCTTGCAGAGCGCGCCTCTGTGGCCCGCCTATGAATGTCCGACTAAAGTCGAACCCACAATGGAAGAGATCGAGGATGGGCGCTAGCGCCACTCCCCCCGCAATCCCGCCACCTTCTCCTGCAACGTCGCTGGCGTTGCATCTACCGCCGCCATCGGCACATCGACCACCAGGCTGATCCGCCGTAACGGCCGCAACCGCCATGGCTTGTTCATGGCCTGGCCGTCCTTGCGTGAGAAGAACGATCCCCACAGTCCACGCAGCGCCATCGGAATGACTGGCACCGGGCTAGTCTCGAGGATGCGCGTGATGCCGGGCTTGAAGGGATAGAGTTCGCCGCTGTCAGTGATGCGACCTTCGGGGAAAATCGCCACCAGATCACCCTCGGCCAGGGCTTTGGCCACTTCGTCAAAGGCGCGCGCGGTCATGTTCGGATTTTCCCGCGCTGACGCGATAGGAATCGCGCGGCCGGTGCGGAACACGAACGAGATAATCGGCAGCTTGAAGATATTGTGATCCATCACGAAGCGTATCGGTCGTGGACAGGCGGCCGCGATCACCAGCGCGTCGACGAAACTCACGTGATTGCACACGATCACGGCCGGCCCTTGCTCGGGAATATGCTCAACGCCGGTTTTCTCAAGGCGATAGACGGTGTGGATCAACATCCACACGATGAAACGCATCAGGAATTCCGGCACCAGCAAGTAGATGTATACCGCCACGGCAGCGTTCAGCAGACCGAGCACCATATAGAGTTGCGGCAGGCTCAAGCCGGCCCTCAATAGGGCGGCCGCCATCAGCGACGACACCACCATGAAGAGCGCGTTGAGAATGTTGTTGGCCGCGATCACCCGCGCACGGTGCGAAGCATCGCAGCGACTCTGGATCAATGCATAGAGCGGCACGCTGTAGAAACCGGCGAACATCGCCAGCAGGAACAGATCGCCCATCACCCGCCAGTGGCTGTGATCGGCGAGGAAGGCGGTCGGGCCAAGCAAGCCATGGGGTACGAAGTTGCGCGAGGCCAGCCACAGATCGATGGCGAAAACGGTCATGCCGATGGAGCCGAAAGGCACCAGACCGATTTCGACCTTGTGGCCCGATAAGCGCTCACAGGCCAGTGAACCAACACCGATGCCTATCGAGAACACCGCCAGCAACAGCGTTACGACGTTCTGGTCGCCGCCCAGACTTTCCTTAGCGAAACCGGTGAAGGTGGTGAGGAATACCGAGCCGAAGAACCACATCCAAGAAATGCCGAGCAGCGACAGAAACACCGTGCGGTTACCGTGGGCATGACGCAGATTGGCGAGCGTCTCGCTGACCGGGTTCCAGTTGATGATGAGCTGCGGCGCGGGCGCCGGCGAAGCGGGCACGAAGCCAGCGGCAAAACGGCCGAGGATCGCGAGCGCCATCGACACGCCCGCCACGTAGTGTGCGCCGACCTCGGGCAGGGCGATCAACGCGCCGCCCAGCATGGTGCCGAGCAAGATGGCGACGAAAGTCCCCATCTCGACGATGCCATTGCCACCGACCAGTTCATCCTCCTTCAGATGCTGAGGGAGATAGGCGTATTTGACCGGGCCAAACAATGACGAATGCGTACCCATCAAGAACACGCCGACGAACAACAAACTCGCCATGCCCAATAGAAAGCCAGCCGCGATGCCGCTCATGAACAGGATTTCGAGATTCTTGACCAGTCGAATGAGGCGCGCCTTGTCGTACTTATCGGCCAGTTGACCGGCAGTGGCTGAGAACAACAGGAAGGGCAGAATGAAGATGCCCCCGATCACGGGCCCGGCGGTGGTCGGCTCCAGTCCGCCCCACGCTGCCGCGCTATAGGTGGCCAAGGCGGTGAACGCGAATTTGAACGCATTATCGTTGGCGGCACCGAAGAACTGCGTCAGGAAGAAGGGCAGGAAACGCCGCTCCTTCAACAGGCCGTACTGACTGGTGTCGCTCATGGCTGTTAGCGCTCCGCGATGGTGACATGATGGTGGGCGAGCGCGAGTATGCCTGCCGCGACTCGGCGCGTGAATCACAGCTCGATGGCTATATCGCCGAAGCGATGCTGATCTATGCTGCACGCTAAGCAAAACGAGGGCATGGCGGTGATCAGGGACATTCTGCGCATGGGCGATCCGCGTCTGTTGGAAATTTCTAAATCAGTCGCCGATCCGCGCGCGCCGGAAATACGCGCGCTGGTCGCCGACATGTTCGACACCATGCACGCCGCTAATGGGGCTGGCCTCGCCGCGCCGCAGATAGGCGTGGGTCTGCGCGTGGTGATCTTCGGTTATCGCGACACAAGCGTGCGCAACCCGCGTTACCCCGATGCGGACCCGGTACCCGAGACCATCCTCATCAATCCTGAGCTGACGCCGCTCGGCACCGAGTTCGAAGATGGCTGGGAAGGTTGTTTGTCGGTGCCGGGCCTGCGTGGCATGGTGCCGCGCCAAGCACGCTTGCGTTATCGCGGCCTTAATCTCGATGGCCAGCTTATCGAACGCGAAGTGAGCGGCTTTCACGCGCGCGTGGTGCAACATGAGTGCGATCACCTCGATGGAATTCTTTATCCGATGCGCGTCACCGACTTCAGGCTATTCGGTTATACCGATGTGCTGTTTCCAGATTTGGTGGACGACGACGACTGACCCGTGCAAGCCGCGCTCGAAGTGTGACTGACTTCGCCACCGTGCCGGCTGTATGCAGCTGTCATTTCCGTTGCAATGCTCGGTGACTTGACGGTGATGCCTCGCTTCGCGCGGCGCGACCGACACAGCATAGAGCCTCAAGGAGCGCATTCCATGGAACAATTTAAACGCAGTCCCTCTCTCGTCGCCCTCATGTTGCTGGGCATGGCGAGCGCTGCTGCCGAGGCCGCGCCGGTCGCGACCGGGCCAGCACTGAGCGGCGACGGCGATGGCATCAATACCTTCTGGGTGCGCGCCAGCGAGCCGCCCCATTCTGTCGCGAACGCCGTCGCTGTGCTGGCGAGTGTCGGTGAGAGCGTCAGCTTCGTCGCGCCCTACATCGACTATCGCGATTTCAGTGCCGGCACCAGCGGCATTTCCGAAGTAACCGATCTCCCCGATCCTCTGACTCATATCGAAAACAATACCGCGCTGGACGACGCGTTGTTCGCGGTCCGCTATAGCGGCTTCCTGAATGTCGCGGTGAGCGGCGACTACAACTTTCAGCTGCATACCGACGATGGCTTCAACTTCGTCCTGGGCGGCGAGCAAATCGCGGTGTTCGACGGCGATCGCGGCCCCGCCAGCAGCTTCGTCACGCTCACCCTTGATGCCGGGCTCTATAGCCTGGAGATGATCGGCTGGGAGCAGGGCGGCCAGTTCGTCGATGAGCTGAGCTGGTTGCGTCCCGGTGACAGCGCTTACGCCGTGATCGGCACGGCCGCCGCCGGCAAGGCCTTGTTCACGACCGCACCCGCCACCGTACCAGTGCCCGCCGCTCTGCCACTGTTGGGCAGTGCGCTTGGTGGTCTCGGCCTCATGCGTCGCCGCCGCGCGCGCGCCTGATAGAAGCGACGCGGTCGCCGCGACATCCCCTGTAGATGCGGCCATTCGCACATTAAAACCAACCGGCACCAGGCATAGTTTGGATTGGATGTGCGAATGGTCGCACCTACAGATTCAAACAGGGAGGCCGGGACCGAGCCGCGACCTCCCCCACTCTCAATCGCCGTTCGGCAACGTCACTCGGATCTGAAAGCCACCGGCGCCCAGCATCGTGGTCTTCATCTCACCCTTCAGTCCGCGGAAGCGGCCCGTGCCGCCGGTCACGACCTGCGGATAGGTGCCGCCCTGAACGAACTGCTTGATCGGACCAGCCGTTTCAATGGCGCCTTTACCATCGATGCGGAAGTGCCAGTTCACATAACCCAGATCGTCATCGGCCGCCTCAGGCAGCTTGATGGCGCCGGGCGCGAAGCTGCTGACGAAAGTGCCGTTGACAAAGAAGCTACCAATCTTCTGCGTTGCGTAGGCCGCGCAGGTGGTGTCGCCACTGCCATCGGCCGGCACTGTGCCGGACGGCAAGATCATGCCGACCGCCGTCACGCGGTCACCCGCCGAGGGTGGGAAGTTGGTGAGCTTGGCGCCCGCCGTGCCATCAACGCAGACGTCGTATACCCGCGCCACTTTGCCACCTGATTTCCAGCCGCCCTTGTGCTTGCCGTCCTCGGCCAGCACCGCAGCACTCGCCAACGCGCCGGCCATCGCCAGCGTCAATCCGAATTTCACAGCCTTCATGGTTCTTCCTCTCGAATGAATATCTTGTTGGAACACGCGACGACGAATGAGCCTACGGCTGGCCGTCTCTGCGCGTCTGAGACTTAAGTCGAAGAAACGGGGTAGGAAGTTCAGAGCGATGTTCCGTTTTGCAGATGGGTTGGCAAGTTGAGGATTTCGTCCTGCGGTCGCCAATAGCGCTGTCCCCGTAGGTGTGACCATTCGCACATTCATTCCAGAACGCATCTCAATGGCGCGCCGTTGAAAGTGCGAATGGTCGCACTTGCTGATGGAATGGGAACGGCTTATGCCGCGCTCGCCGTCATCACCGCATAGCCCGCCACCCATTGCGGAATGGCACGGTAGTACTTGAGATCGAATTGCCTGGCACCCGCTGTGCGCGCGGCTGCGGCGATCGCGATCCACGTACGGATCTCATGGCCACCACAGCCACCATCACGGGTGATGCCCTCGTCGTCCATGGCGAGAATGCCGGCCTCATCATCGGCGCGCAGCCTATTAAGGAAGGCCTGATCCCAGGCGGGATTGAGCGGGGTGCGATCGCTGTCGCCGCTGACCTGGCACGAAGCATCGCTCAACACGCTTTCCTGGCGCGCGGCGCGCGCTTCGAGGCTCAGGCTGCCGCCTGCAATCAGGCGCTCACGCACCGGCGCGGGCGCGCCGGCCAGAGTCGGAATCGGCGGGTCGTGGGAGATGCCACCCGAAGCGGTCAGCAACACGCGGCAATCAAGCTTGGCCACGAACTCACCCAGCGCACGCCCAAAGGCGAACACCCGCGCCAACGGCGGTCGCGGCGCAGCCGCGCAGTTCACGAAGACTGGAATGATCGGCGGCATCGTCGCCCAGTCGAACATCTGCTTCATCAACTGCGTGACGCCGTGATCGACTTCCATGCGATGGGAAATGGCGACGTCGACACCGGCGGCATGGATGCTCGCGACACAGGCTTCCGCAAGCTCGGCCGCGACCGGCAAAGGGCCCACCGGCGTATTCCAATCGCCCACCGACTCCGCCGCCGTGCCGATGCAGAAACTCGGCATCAAGCGATAGAAGAAACCGTTGTAGTGATCGGGTCCGCACGAGATCACCACATCCGGTTGGTAGTCCGCGACCCAGGCGCGGGTCGCGGCGAGACACGCCGCCACATCGCGCGCCACCTCAGGCTCAGGCGCGTGATAGTCCATGAGCGGGGTATGGGAGGCGAACAAGGCGGCGACAGTCATGGGCTTATTGTAGGTGCGATTTCATTCGCACATTCATGCCGGGGCAACCGGTCATCGAAAACTGCGGGCATCACAAACATGCACGGTTGTCGCAACCCGGTCTGTTATCCTGGCCGTCACGCGACCGCGTGTGTATTGCGCGATCCATTCGCCATCTCCTCACGGATTCATCATGGATAAAAGCCTCGTTCTCACGCTCGGCCTGTTACTGAGCGGCTGCGCCAGCAATCAACCCGTGATCTATGCTGGTCCTACCGGCGGCGACCGCGCGGTCAGCGATGCCGCCGTGGCCGAATGCGGGCGCCTGGCCGCAACCGCCGGCGCCAGCCAGTACGGTGGCCAGGTCGGTGAAGTGGCGAAAGACACCGCACGCGGTGCGGCCACCGGCGCGGTGGCGGGCGTTATTGGCGGCGCCATCGCGGGCAATATCGGTCAAGGCGCGGGCATCGGTGCCGCGACCGGCGCGGCGGTGAGTCTCGTGCAGAAAATATTCCTGCCACCGGCGCCGAACCCGACCTATCGCGCCTATGTCGAGCGCTGTTTGCATGACAAGGGATTTCTGACTGTGGGATGGAAATAGGCAGACCAGGCGGCGCGACCTGAATGTCAGACTGAAGTCTGACCCACAGAAAACGGACGATGATTCAAATCCTGAGGTCGTGGGTCACGACTTCAGTCTGACATTCCTTCCAGAGCCTATCCCCACCACGCCATAATGCCCCATCACCGCAAGGAGACTCCACCATGGCCACCCATATGAAAATCGATTTCGTCTCCGATGTGTCCTGCCCCTGGTGTGTGATCGGCCTGCGCGCGCTGGAAGACGCTATTACCCGCCTCGGGCCCGAGCTCGAAGTGGAATTCGAGTTCCAGCCCTTTGAACTCAATCCACAGATGCCGGCCGAAGGCCAGAATCTTGATGAGCACGTCATGCAGAAATACGGCATGAGCCCGACCGACACCGCACGTAATCGCGAAGCGATTCGCGCGCGCGGCGCTGAACTCGGCTTTGAATTCCGCATGGACAAACGCGACCGCATCTACAACACCTTTGACGCCCATCGCTTGCTAGCCTGGGCGGTCGGTGAAGGTCGGCAGCGCGCCTTGAAATACGCACTGTTCGACGCCTATTTCACCCGTGGTGAAAATCCCGGCGACCACACGGTCTTGCTGACGGCGGCCGAGTCGGTTGGTCTCGACCGCCTGCGCGCGGCGGCGGTGCTGGCCGGCGATGAATACGCCGAGGAAGTGCGCGCGCGTGAAGACTTCTATCACCAGCATGGCATCCACGCAGTGCCGGCCATCATCCTCAACGAGCGCCATCTCCTGCAGGGCGGACAACCGAGCGAAGTCTTTGAGCAAGCCCTGCGTGAGATAGCGGCGCAAGCTTAAGCGCGCGTCATGACCGTCGAGGTCCGCTATCTCGGCCATCTCGGCAACAACCTCTTCCAATACGCCCTCGGCCGTATCCTGGCCGAGGAACTCGGCAGCGCCTTGGTGTGCCGCGCCGTGCCCGATGCGCGCGGCTGGCGCACGGTCGAACAGATGTCGGGCATCGTCGATCGCTTCATGAACCAGAGCACGGCCTTTGCCGATGCGCCGCAGTCGCTGCCCGGTCGTAGCTGCGATACACCGCAACTGCGCTATGTGATCGGCGAGAAGCAGAACTGGTCGGGGCATGGTATCAACCTGCCTTATCTGCTCCGTCACGGTCATGACCATCGCATCGTCTTGCACGGCTACTTTCAGCGCGCCGAGTATTACCTGCCCTATCGCGAGCGCATCGCGCGCTGGTTCGCGTTGCCCGACGACACCGGCCTGCCGAGGCTCGGCGCGCACGACGTGCTCGTGCATCTGCGTCAATCCTTGGACATGCTGCTGCTCGATCGCGCCATCGACATGCGCTTCTACGTCGATGCGCTGAGCACCATGGCGCCGGCGCGCGTCTACGTTTGCGGCTTGGGCTTAGGCTCGGCGGTACGCGCTGCGCTCGCGCCCTTCGAGCCGGTGTATCTCGACCTACCCGCGCTCGCGACCCTTAAGGTGATGATGCGCGCCCAACGCATCGTGCTCGCCAACAGCACGTTCAGCTGGTGGGGCGCGTGGTTGTCGCAAGCCAGTGAAATCGTCTACCCGCGCGTGACACGCAATTTCTGGAGTGCCGATCGCGCCGACATCGCGCTCGAAGTGCCGGACGGACGTTATCGCTATATCGATGACGTCGCGATCCACGACTGGCGACCGTTTCAGCCACGCGCGGACGTGGCATGGCAATTGGACGAACAAGACAGCACGCGTCCGTGCCTGCGTGGCCGTCTCGGCCAGACCACCCTCACCATGGAATTGAGCCCTCCGCTCATACCGCTGGCAGCCTGGCTCATCGCGCAGCGCAGCGCTTTCGGCCTGACGGATCTCGATGTCTGCGAGCTGTCACAAGCCGCGCGCCAAGATGCGCCGCGCCTCTTGCTGGCACTCGCGCGCCATGGTCTGTTGGCGGTGGAGCAGGAAATACGGGACGCCCTCGCGGCGGTCTATGGCGAGGTGCCTGCCACAGCTTGACCGTCTTCGTTGTGACTCCTAAGGTGCGCAAAGCCCCGCGCACAAGCTGCGGCGTGAAGGAGTTCGGCGATGACAGGCAACATCGAAGTGACTGCCCTGGACCGCTTCCCGTGGCCGGATTCCAATGGCGCGCGCGTGCCCTATGAAGTCTTCACGTCGCAGGCCATCTTCGAGCGTGAACAGGCGCGCATCTATCGCGGCCCGACCTGGCATTTCCTCGCCCTCGCCGACGAAATCAAACAGCCGGGCGATTTCAAATCGACCTTCATCGGCACCACGCCCGTCGTCGTCACTCGCACTCGCGACGGCGACATCGCCGCCTGGGTCAATCGCTGCGCCCATCGTGGCGCGCTGGTCTGCCGCGAACTGCGCGGCAACGCGCGCGCCCATCGCTGCGTCTATCACCAATGGACCTATGACGAACGTGGTCGCCTACGCGGTGTGCCCTTCCAAAAGGGGCTGAAGGACAAGACCGGCATGCCGACCGATTTCGACATGACCGAGCATGGCCTGCCACCCGTCAGAGTGGAAAATTATCGCGGCGTGGTATTCGGTAGTTTAGCCAGCGAAGCACCGACGCTTGCCGAATACTTAGGCCCGCAGATGATGCCGTGGCTGGATCGCATCTTTCATAAGCCGGTCGAATATCTGGGTTGCACGCGGCAATACGCGAGGTCGAACTGGAAGCTCTACTACGAGAACGTCAAGGACCCCTATCACGCGAGTCTGCTGCATCTGTTCCACACCACCTTCAATATCTATCGCTCCAATATGCGCGGACGCAGTGTGATGGATGGCGCGCTCGGCCTGCATTCGATCATCACCACCACGCCGCAAGACGATGACGACACCGCCGGCGATTATGAGCGCAACGACATCGCCACCTATCGCGCCGGACTCAAACTGCATGATCCCAGCCTGCTCGAAGTCCGCCAAGAATTCGACGAGCAGACCAGCAATAACATCCATACGCTGTTTCCGAGCACCGTCATTCAACAGATCCATAACACGCTCGCGGTGCGCCAAGTGTTGCCCAAGAGCGCCGGCGAATTCGAATTGGTGTTTCATTTCTTCGGCTATAGCGACGACGATCCGGCCTTGCGCCGTCTGCGTCTCAAGCAGGCCAATCTGGCCGGCCCGGCCGGCTATATCTCGATGGAAGACACCGAGGCCACTGAGCTGGTGCAACGCGCCATCGAATCCTGTGCGGCCGGCGACAGTTCCTATATGGCGATGGGCGACGACACTGGCGACGACGGCACCAGTCTCATCAGCGAACACATGATCCGTGGCTTCTGGCGCGGCTATCGAACACTCATGGGCTGGGACGCGTGATGGAGGACATGCAGCTCTATTTTGATATCGAGCGCCTGTTCGCCCACTACTGTGCAACGCTCGACGAAGGCGAGCTTGAAGCCTGGCCGGCGTTCTTCGTCGAGGACGGCCTCTACCAGATGATCGCGCGTGAGAATCATGCGCATGGTTATCCGATTCCACTGCTATTGCTGGACAGTCAAGCCATGATGAAGGACCGCGTCTATTCGCTGCGCAACGCCAATATCTACCAAGCCCATCGTTATCGTCACGCGCAGTCCGCCATACGCATCACGGCGCGCGAAGCCGATGGTGTGCGCGTGTCGTCGTCCTACATCGTGGTACAGACCTTGAATGACGGCGTGACCTCGATCTATCAGGCCGGCAGCTACTATGATTACCTGGTCGAGACCGATGCTGGCCTGCGCTTCAAGGAGCGGGTGTGCGTGTACGACACCTCGCGTATTCCGACCTTGCTGGCGACACCGGTGTGAACAACGCGTTGTCCGTCGCCTCGCCCTTTGTGGGTCAGGCTTCAGTCTGACATTCATGCCAGAGCACATGCCTTAAATGTCAGACTGAAGTCTGACCCACATCTATCTGTCACTCTCTCATCACACCAGCACCAGGAAATCGCGCCATGATGATCCGACGCGGCAAAACCTACGAAAATGTCAGACTGAAGTCTGACCTACAAAAGAGATAGCTGCGCTGCGGAAGGGAACTCCGCATTGTGGGTCAGACTTCAGTCTGACATTCCTTGTGCACAAGAAAGGGCGCCGCAGCGCCCTTTCTTGTTGAATCCAGGACCGTCGCCGATCCCGCACTCATTCCTGCAATTTCTCAGACCTTCAAGCGCCGCCGATCGCCGCTGCTCACCACATGCGCCGCCGTCGGCGTATTGAAGTGCGCGGCCAGCATCCAGATGTCCTGGTCACAGAGCTTGTCGAGGATCTTGCGACGCGAGGCGGTCGACATGGCGAGATCCATGCAGAAGGCGCTGTGCCATTCCGGAT
>JAYWAC010000226.1:0-28601 GCA_043782755.1 Pseudomonadota bacterium
TACGGGATTTTTGACAATGAAAAGAATGCTGGTCAACGCGACCCAGCCGGAAGAGCTGCGCGTTGCATTGGTCGATGGGCAACAACTCTACGACCTCGACATCGAAGCAACGGGCCGGGAACAGAAGAAATCAAATATCTACAAAGCGAAGATCATCCGCATCGAGCCCAGTCTCGAAGCGGCCTTCGTTGATTACGGTGCGCAGCGCCACGGTTTCCTGCCCCTCAAGGAAATTTCCCGCTCTTACTTCAAGGATAAAGGTAAGGGCACCGGCGGCAATGGCGGTAGGGTCAACATCAAGGACGTGTTGTCGGAAGGCCAGGAACTGGTCGTTCAGGTCGAGAAGGAAGAGCGCGGCAACAAAGGCGCGGCGCTGACCACCTTCATAAGCCTGGCCGGCCGTTACCTGGTGGCGATGCCCAACAATCCGCGCGCCGGTGGCGTCTCGCGCCAGATCGAAGGCGATGACCGTGACGAGGCTCGCGAGGCCATGTCCGGGCTCGAAATCCCCGAGAGCATGGGGCTCATCCTGCGCACGGCCGGCGTCGGCAAGTCGACCGAAGAGCTGCAGTGGGATCTCGATTACCTCATGCAGTTGTGGAAGGCTATCGCTGAAGCCTCTGAGACCCGTAAGGCGCCCTTCCTGATCTTCCAGGATCGCAACGTCATCATCCGTGCCGTGCGCGATTACCTCCGTAACGACATCGCCGAAATCCTGGTTGACGACCGTAAGCTCTATGAGCAGGCCCAGGAGTTCATGCAGCAGGTCATGCCGCAGAACATCGGCAAGCTCAAGCTCTATGAGGACAGCGTACCGCTGTTCACGCGCTACCAGATCGAAGGCCAGATCGAGTCGGCGTTTGCCCGCTCGGTACGCCTGCCTAGCGGTGGTTCGATCGTGATCGAGCCGACCGAAGCGCTGATCACCATCGATATCAACTCCTCCAAGGCCACTCAGGGTGGCGACATTGAGGAGACCGCGACTCGCACCAATCTGGAAGCGGCCCACGAAATCGGCCGTCAGATGCGGCTGCGCGACTTGGGTGGCCTGATCGTTATCGACTTCATCGACATGCAGTCGGCCAAGAACCAGCGCGCGGTTGAGAACATGCTGCGTGACGCCGTGCAGGCCGACCGCGCGCGCGTACAGATCGGCCGCATTTCGCGCTTCGGCCTGTTGGAGATGTCGCGTCAGCGGCTGCGCCCCTCCTTGACCGAATTCAGCCATGAGATCTGCCCGCGTTGCGACGGCGTCGGCACCATTCGCAGCGTCAAATCGACGGCTTTGGGTGTCTTGCGTCTGATCGAAGAAGAAGCCATGAAGGACTCGACAGTCAAGGTCACCGCCCAGGTACCGGTAGACGTCGCGACCTTCTTGTTGAACGAAAAGCGCCAGGACGTGACCGGTATCGAAGCCCGTCAGGAAGTGCAGCTCCTGCTCATTCCGAACCAGAATCTCGAAACGCCGCATTTCGAAATCCAGCGCATTCGCGAACAAGATCTGCCCAAGATGCACCCTGGCGAATCCTATGAGATGGTGAGTGAGGTCGAGAGTCCGACAGTGGATCTCACCCGTAGCAAGCCGGTCGCGCCGCAACAGCAGCCGCTGGTGAAGGACCTAGTCCGTGCCACACCACGTCCCGAGCCGACGCCGGTAGAGTTGGCTCCCGCCACGCCTCGTCCGGGCTTTTTTGCCAAGTTGTTTGGCGGACTATTCGGTGGTGGCGAAAGCGTACCGGCCGAGGAAACGCCGCGTGTCCGCAGTGACGGCGAAGAACGCAGTCGTGGCGGGCGGGACGCCGAACGCGACGGGCGCCAGGATGGCGGTCGTCGTGGTCGTGGCGGCGCCAATCGTCGCGGCGGTCAGTCGAATCGTGAAGGTGGCAACCGAGGTGAAGCGGCCAATCGCGAACCCGGTAATCGCGACGGCGCCCAGCGCGAAGGCAGTAGCCGTGAACGCAGTAATCGTGACGGCGGCAACCGTGAAGCCAGCGCTACTCGTGAGCCGGTGGCGCGCGAAGTTGGCAATCGCGACAATGCAAACCGTGAGGTTGGAAATCGCGAAGGTGGCAGCGAGCGACGCCGTGGTCGTGGGCGCGGCCGTGGCGGTCGTGACCAGCCCAGTGTCGTCGAGACCGAAGCCGGTGTGAGCACGGACGAACCGCCGCGCAGGGCTGACGGAGAAACCGGTCGCGGTCGTCGCGATCGTCCGCGTCGTGAAGGGGACGTGGAAGTCGCAACGCTGGTCGACCTGGCTGATGAGGCCGCCAGCGACACGGTCGAGGCATTTGAGCCAGCGGTGCATGTGGCCGGTGTTCATGATCTCGATGAGTTCAACACGCCACGTTATGACTACGACGAGGACCCGACCGAGCGCAATCCGAATTCGATGCCCGAGCCCGTTCGGATAGTGGCGGATGCAGCACAAGAAGAGAGCAGTGAGGTTCTGCCAGCTGCGGTCGCGGTGCAGAACCGCTTCGAGTTTGAATCTGCTGAAGTTATCGTTGTGGACGTCGAGCCCGAAACAATACAAGCCATCGAAGTCGAAATCGCGCCCGCTCCGCTAGAGGAAGCACCGCGTTTCGTCACTGCGGAAGCTGCCACGACAGTGGTGCCTGAAGTGGAACCGGCACCGCAGCCGACCGCAGATCCCGCCCGCGTGGCGCCGATAGCCGCCGCTCATCACGGCGACGACGACACCGAGCACAAGGCCTGATGTTGTTCGCCGCAGTCGTGCCAAACGACTGCGGCGACTCTCACTCCTGCATTTCGCGCGTGGCGCGGAAGTTGATATCCGCAAAGCGTTCCTGCGCCAAGCCCAAATTCACCATCGAAGGCGCCAGATAAGCCAGCTGGCCGGCGCCATCGACCGCCAGATATTGGGCCGAATGGCCCTTGAGCTTATCGATCTCCGAAGCTTTGTCCGCTGTCACCCAGCGCGCGGTCTGCACCGAAATGGGTTCGAACACGCAGTCCACCGAGTATTCGTATTTCAAGCGCCAAGCCACCACGTCGAACTGCAATACACCGACCGCGCCGAGCACGATGTCATTGCGATTGATGTAGCTGAAAACCTGCGCCGCGCCTTCCTCGCAGAGTTGGGTCAGGCCTTTGATCAAGGCCTTGCTCTTCAGCGGATCGGTGGTGCGCACGCGACGGAACAATTCTGGCGCGAAGCTCGGTATGCCGAAGAACTTGAATTTCTCGCCTTCGGTAAAGGTGTCGCCGATCTGGATGGTGCCGTGATTGTGGATGCCGATAATGTCGCCGGCCCAGGCGGATTCGGTGGCGTCACGACCCTGGGCCATGAAGCGGATCGCATTCGGCAACTGCACCTGGCGAGCAAGTCGCACGTTGTAGAATTTTTTAGTGTCTTGGTATTGCCCCGAGCAGATGCGCACGAAGGCGATACGGTCGCGGTGGTTGGGGTCCATGTTCGCCTGGATCTTGAACACGAAGCCCGAGAAATTTACAGAGTCGGCCGGCACCAGCCCCTGGGTGGTATCGCGCGGCAGCGGCTCAGGTGCATATTCGACAAAGGCGTTCAATAATTCACGCACGCCGAAGTTACGCAGCGCAGTACCGAAGAACACCGGCGTGATCTTGCCCGCCAGATAGTCCTCGCGATTGAATTCCGTACCCGCGCCCTCGATCAATTCGATTTCTTCGAGCAGCATCTTGATGCTTTCAGGGAAACGAATCTGCGCATCTTCCAGCGAAATCTGCTCTGCCTCTTCGCGCTGATCGTTTTCCACGCCGCGCGGGTAAGGAATCACTGTGCGCGTGCGGAAATCAAAGATGCCGTCGAAGTGCTGGCCAGAACCGAGCGGCCAGGTCACCGGCGCGCATTTTATCTTGAGCACGGTCTCGATTTCATCGAGCAGGTCGAGCGGGTCACGCGCGTGACGATCGAGCTTGTTGATGAAGGTGACTACCGGTGTGTCGCGCAAACGGCAGACATCCAGGAGCTTGATGGTGCGGTCTTCGACGCCGCGCGCGGCATCGATGATCATCAACGCCGAGTCGACTGCGGTGAGGGTGCGGTAGGTGTCTTCCGAGAAGTCTTCGTGGCCGGGGGTGTCGAGCAGGTTGATGACGCGATCGCGGTAATCGAACTGCATGACCGAGGACGTCACGGATATGCCGCGCTGCTTCTCGATCTCCATCCAGTCGGAGGTCGCATAGCGATTGCTCTTGCGCGCCTTGATCGTGCCGGCGATGTTGATCGCGCCACCCAGCAGCAGCAACTTTTCGGTGACCGTGGTCTTGCCCGCATCGGGATGGGAGATGATGGCGAAAGTGCGGCGACGCGTGATTTCCGAGTGGCTGTCTGACATGGTCTGTTTCTGTGTGAGGCTTAAGAGGAAAGTGACGCCGCGCTCACGCCCTGCACGGCCACGGCTCAGTTCGATTCGAGTACGACGAAGGCCACTGCGAAACCGCCCTCGTCGGTGAGCGAGATATGGCTAGCGTTGATGCCCATGGCGGCGAACAACTCAGCGGCCCGGCCCGAGACCGCGAGATTGGGCTTGCCGCTGGGTGAATGCACGACATACATCTGTCGCGGCGCGACACCTTGCTTGAAGCCGGTGCCAAGTGCTTTCGAGGTCGCTTCCTTGGCGGCGAAACGCATGGCGAGAAAGCGGCCGGGATTGCGCGTGCGGGTGAAGTCACGTAGCTCGCTATCGCTCAGGATACGTTCCGGGAAACGCACGCCAAAGCGTTCATAGGATGCGGTGAAGCGGCGAATCTCGGCCATGTCGATGCCGATGCCGCGGATCATGGTGTCACCTTTTGCATGGCCAGCTTCATCTCCTCGACCGCGCTGGTCATGCCAACAAACAGCGCGCGCGCCACGATCGAATGACCGATATTGAGATCGCGTATGGCCGAGATGGCGGCAATCGGTGCGACATTGTCGCAATGCAGGCCGTGACCAGCATTGACGATGAGACCTGCGGTGGCGGCATGCGCGGCGGCGGCCTGCAACAGCCTCCGTTGCTGGTCGCGGATGATGTCATTGGGCGCGTCCGCATAGCTGCCGGTATGCAGTTCGATGGCTGCCACGCCGAGGCGCGCGGCGGCGTCGATCTGAGCCTCGCTCGGGTCGATGAACAGCGAGACCTCGATGCCGGCGCGCGCCAGATGCGAACACAGCGGGCCGAGTTGCTCATAACTGCCCAGCACGTCTAGCCCGCCTTCGGTAGTCAGTTCCGCGCGTCGCTCGGGCACGATGCAACAAGCCCAGGGTCGTACTGCGCAAGCGATTGAGACCATTTCGTGGGTCGCCGCCATTTCGAGATTCATGGGCACGACCAGCGTACGGCGCAGTTGATGCACATCGGCATCCTGAATGTGGCGGCGGTCTTCGCGCAGATGGATGGTAATACTGTCAGCGCCACCAACTTCGGCGGCACGGGCTGCGATAGCGAGATCGGGATAGTGGCTGCGCCGCGCCTGGCGCAGGGTCGCGACGTGGTCGATGTTGACTCCGAGATTCATGCTTAAGATCGTCGTTGGGCGCCGAGCGGCCGATGGTCAGAAAAACTCGCGACCAATTCTACGGCTTTCCGCCCGGCTGTGCCTCGAACAGCTTGCGTGAGGTGAGCGGCCGGCCGTCGAGATGATGGTTGAGCACGTGGCGCATGAGTTGCTTGGCCTCGCGCAGCGCGCGGGGCGGCAGTTCCTCCTCGGTCGCCAGGGCCATGAGAGTCGCACCGTGCACACGGATGCCGGTGCTCTCGGGCCCGACCCGCAACGGGCCGCGTTCGACGTCATAGTGATAACTGCCCTCCCCTTCCAGCGGCGTGTCGCCGCCGGCCTCGCTGTCGAGCTGCAGGCCGAAGCCCAGCGCGTCGAGCAACTGCTTTTCGAAACGTCGCAACAAGGCTTCAATCCCGCTCTCGCCCGCCAGCGCCGCCAGCGCGTCGCGGTAGATTTCAAACAAGTGCTGGTTGGGATCGTGGGTGGCGGTCAGACGCATGACCAGCTCGTTGACATAGAACAGGCAATACAGGCGCTCGCCGGCCAGCATCGGTGACGGCGCCAGCGGTTCTGCATGTACCAGGCTCATGAGCTCGCCGCGACCGCCGAGGCTTAAGCGCAGCGCAATCAAGGGTTGCAGGTTGGCGGCCAACACCGAGTTACGCCGCAGCGCGCCGCGCGCCACGGCCGCCACGCGGCCACGACTCTCGGTCAGGAATTCGACGATAAGACTGGTTTCGCGATAACGCCGGCTATGCAGAACGTAGCCGATATCGCCGGACAGATCGGCTGGCATGTCGCCCTCCGTCTAGACCCACCGCCTCAGTCGCCGAGACCGAGGGGCTGCATCGCTTCCGGACTGTCGGTCCAGCCGCGGCGGGTCTTGACCCACACACGCAGGTACACGCGCCGTGCCAGCAGTTGTTCGAGATCCTGGCGAGCTTCGGTCGAAATCCGTTTCAACAGTTCGCCGTCCTTGCCAATGACGATCGACTTCTGACTGTCGCGCTCGACCCAGATGGTGGCGAGGATGCTGGTAAGGTTGTCCTCGTCCTTGAAGTCGTCGATCAGCACAGTGGTGCGATACGGCAGTTCGTCGCCGAGGAAACGCAGGGTTTTCTCGCGGATGATTTCGCTGGCGAAGAAGCGCTCGGGGCGATCCGTAATCTGGTCGTGAGGATAGAGATGGGTGCGCTCGGGCATGGCCTTGCCGAGTTCGTTGACAAGGTCGTCAACGCCCGAACGGGTACGCGCGCAGATCGGGATGATGGCGGAAAAATTCTTCTCGGCACCGAGTTGCGCTAGCAAGGGCAGCAGATCGGATTTGGCCTTCAGGAGATCATGCTTGTTGAGCGCCAGCACTATCGGCAGCTCGGCCTGGCTCAGCATGTCATAGACCACCTGATCATCGGCATGCCAGTAGCGCGCATCAGTGACCAGCAGCGCGCGATCGACATCACCCAGCGCATGACGCACCTGCCGATTCATCATGCGGTTCAATTCGTTCTTGGGGTGGCGTTGCCAGCCAGGCGTGTCAACGAACACCAGCTGGGTATTCTCAATCGTCTTCACGCCGAGGATCTGATAGCGCGTAGTCTGCGGCTTGCGCGAGGTGATGCTCAGCTTCTGGCCGAGGATGGCATTCAACAGCGTCGATTTGCCGACATTGGCGCGGCCGACGATGGCCACCAGCCCACAACGTTCCGCTACGCTACTCATCGCGAGTGCAACAATTGCAGCGTGGCGCGCGCGGCGGCCTGCTCGGCCTTGCGACGGGTCGGGCCGCTCGCCACCACCGCTTCTGGCAAGCTGTCGACCGCGCAACTGACAGTGAAGATTTGTTCGTGGGAAGGACCCGAAATATCCATGGTCTTGTACTCCGGCAGGCTGTGACGCCGGCTCTGTAGAAATTCCTGTAGCGCGGTCTTGGCGTCCTTGCTGATGCTGTCAGGATCGATGTCCGCGAGGCGCGTTTCAAGCATACGCAACACGGTGCGGCGGCAGGCATCCATCCCGCCGTCGAGATAAATGGCGCCGAGCAGCGCCTCCACGGCATTGGCCAGAATCGAATCGCGGCGCCAGCCGCCGCTCTTCAATTCGCCTTCGCCGAGGTAGATCAGATCGCCGAGATCGAGGCCGCGCGCCACTTCGGCGAGACTTTCGCGATTGACGAGCGTGGCGCGGGTGCGCGTCAGCTGGCCCTCGTCGGCATCGGGAAAGGTGGTGAAGAGATACTCGGCGACCACCATGCCGAGCAAGGCGTCGCCAAGAAATTCCAGACGTTCGTTGTGACGCGCACCCACGCTGCGGTGGGTGAGGGCGCGCGTCAGGAGGCTTCCATCCTCGAATGCATAACCCAGCGCGCGCAGGACTTTACTGGTCGTTTGCTGCAAAACTTAAGCTATCAGTCGGTCTTGACCGGACCGAATTCCTTGACGTTGCGATAGTTCATGACGACATCGAGATTACCGAACAAGGGCGTACGAATTTCGTACTCCATAATGACCACCTTGTCGTTAGTGCCCTTCTTCTTGCCGACCGTCACGACCTTGGTCAGGCCCGGGGTGTCGAAGCGATCGACATCACTGACGTCGAACTGACGCATCAGCGCTTGTACGATTTCCGGCTTGGTCATGCGTGCCGCGTCGGGGTTGGCGCCCAGATGTTCCATCGCCTGATCAACTTTCATCTGTTCGTTGTAGAGCGGCCACAGTTTCATGACCAACAGCGCGGCACAGCCCAGCACGATGCAGCCCATGATGAGCCCGCTCAGGGTAACGCCCTGCTGGTATCGCTTCGAATTCATTGCCTATCCCCCGTTGGTCAGTGAATGATGGAGCCGATGCGTTTCAGAGCGGGCCCGCTGTCCCAGTTCATCCAGATGAAGAAAGCACGACCGACCAGGTTCTGGTCTGGTACATATCCCCAGTAACGCGAGTCACGGCTATTGTCGCGATTGTCACCAAGCACGAAGTAATGGCCGGCGGGCACTTGAAATTCGCCATTCGGCGAGCCGGCACCTGGGGTCAGCAGGATATTGTGATCGACGTCGCCCAGGTGTTCCTTGAACATCATCGCGCCAGTGCTGGACGTAGCTGATCGTACACCAACGTATATTCCCTCTGGAACCGAATCGGCGAGTTGGTCATTGATGTACAAGGCTTTGTCGGCATAGCGCACGGTGTCACCAGGCAGGCCGACGATACGCTTGATGAAGGGTGTCGAGGGATCGAGCGGATAACGGAACACCACCACGTCGCCGCGTTTGGGCTGGCCGAGTTCGATGACCTTGCGGTTCAACACCGGCAGACGAATGCCATAGTCGAATTTGTTGACGAGGATGAAGTCGCCGATCAGCAGCGTCGGGATCATCGAGCCAGACGGAATACGAAAGGGCTCGACCACGAAGGAGCGTAACAGCAACACCACTAGGAAAATCGGAAAGAAGGAACGCGCATAGTCGACCAGCCACGGCAGCTGGGGCGGCTCGAACAGGACCGCTTGCGGTGTAGCGGGCGCGGCGGTTGCTTTTGCTTCAGCTTCCTTCCCGGCGCGGGCCTCGGCTTCGTCTTTGGCGGCACGAATGCGGGCTGGCGCGAACAGCAGACTGTCGCAGGCCCAGATGATACCGCTGACAAATACCAGCAGGGTCAGGATCGCGGCGAAGTCCCAAATCATGGAGTCTTCCCCACCTTGAGCACAGCCATGAACGCCTCCTGCGGAATTTCGACCGAGCCGAACTGTTTCATGCGCTTCTTGCCCTCTTTCTGCTTCTCCAGCAGTTTGCGTTTACGCGTGGCGTCGCCGCCGTAGCACTTGGCCGTGACGTTCTTGCGCAGCGCCTTGACGGTCTCACGGGCGATGACCTTAGAACCGACCGAGGCCTGAATAGCGATGTCAAACATCTGGCGCGGAATCAGTTCGCGCATCTTGGCCGTCAGCTCGCGGCCACGGCGCTGGGCCAGATCGCGATGCACGATAATCGACAGCGCGTCGACCTTCTCGCTGTTGATCAAGACGTCGATCTTGACCATGTCGGCGACCTGGTAGTGCGAGAAGTTGTAGTCCATCGAGGCGTAACCGCGGCTCACGGACTTCAGTCGGTCGAAAAAGTCGGTGACCACTTCAGCCATCGGCAGCAAGTAGCTGACCGCGACCTGGCCGCCAACGAAATTGAGCTTGGTCTGTGCGCCGCGTTTTTCAATGCACAGACTGATGATGTTGCCGAGGTAATCCTGAGGTACCAGGATATCAACCGTGATCAGGGGCTCGCGAATCTCTTCGACGATACTCGGTTCCGGCAGGCTGGCCGGATTGTCGATGTAGCGAGTCTCGCCGTTACGCATCACCAGTTCGTACACCACAGTGGGCGCGGTGGTGATGAGATTGATGTTGTATTCGCGCTCGATACGCTCCTGGATGATCTCCATGTGGAGCATGCCGAGAAAGCCGCAGCGGAAGCCGAAGCCGAGCGCTTCCGAAGTCTCGGGTTCGTAATGCAAGGCGGCGTCATTTAGACGCAGCTTGGCCAGCGCCTCGCGGAAGGCCTCGTAATCGCTGGAGTCGATCGGGTAAAGCCCCGCGAAAACATTCGGCTTTGATTGCTTGAAGCCCGGCAGCGGCTCACTGGCAGGACGGGCCGAGCCGGTGATCGTGTCGCCGACCGGGGCGCCGTCGATTTCCTTGATGCCGGCCACCAGATAACCCACTTCGCCGGTGCGCAGCGCGGTCTGTTTGACGCGCTTGGGCGTGAAAATACCGACTTCGTCGACATCGTGATCACGGCCGGTAGACATGATGCGTACGCGACTTTTCTGATGCAGCTCACCGTCAAAGACCCGCACCAGCGACACCACACCGAGGTAATTGTCGAACCAGGAATCGATGATCAGCGCTTTCAGCGGCGCATCGACGGTGCCGCCCGGCGGCGGCACCCGTTGTACCAGTTGTTCGAGCAGATCGGCCACGCCGACGCCGGTCTTGGCGCTGACGTGGATGGCATCGGAGGCATCGATACCGATGATGTTCTCGATCTCGGCACTGACTCTATCGGGCTCGGCGGATGGCAGGTCTATCTTGTTCAAGACCGGAATCACTTCCAGGCCCTGTTCGACCGCCGTGTGGCAATTGGCGACCGATTGGGCTTCAACGCCTTGCGCCGCATCGACCACCAGCAGTGCACCCTCACAGGCCGCCAGCGAGCGCGAGACTTCGTAGCTGAAATCGACGTGTCCGGGGGTGTCGATGAAATTCAGCAGATAGGTTTTGCCGTCGCGGGACTTGAAGTCGAGACTGACGCTCTGGGCCTTGATGGTGATGCCGCGCTCGCGCTCGATGTCCATGGAATCCAGCACCTGCGCCTCCATTTCGCGCTCTTCCAGGCCACCGCACATTTGAATGAAGCGATCGGCCAGGGTCGATTTGCCATGGTCGATATGAGCAATGATGGAAAAATTGCGAACGTTTCGATTCGGGGGCTGCATGTTATTCCGGTTGGCGGCGGGCGGTTCGCCCAAAAAGCACGCGATTCTAGCGCACACTGGTGCCGGACACGATGCCGACGCTGGCTCCGAGACGGGTCATGGGGGCTCAAGCGCGGCCGCCACCCGTTCCGGTCGAAAGCGGAAAGCACATATCTCATGTTCACCGGCGAGCAACACCGGAACACGCATGCCATAGCGTTCAGCAAGCACGGGCGACGAATCGACGTTGATCACGTTTAGCTGAAAACGCCCGCGCCCGGCGTGCCAGTTCGCCAATGCCAGCTCGAAGCTCACGCACAGCGGACAATCGAGGCGCGTCATGAGCGTCCATGCCGGCAGGGTGTCAGTCGACACCCCACCCTCGCCCGCTTCAGCCATTCTTGGCCGGCACCTTCATCGCCAGGAACAGCGGGCCACCCTGACGCTGGATCAGAATCGGTACAGTCTTGCCCGGCTCCAAGCCATCCACCAGTGCGCGGAACTGTTTGAGGCCGCCGACCTTGCGGTTGTTGATCTGCAGGATCACGTCGCCGCTACGCAGGCCCGCGCTATAGGCCGGGCCTTCGGCGATGTCCTCGATGAGCACACCGCCGTCGTTGACCTGGGCCTGCTGGCGCTGCTGACGGCTCGGTTCGATGACTGCAATTTTAAGTTTGGCGTCGAGTTTGGACTTCGACTGCTCGGGGCCACTGGCGAGTTCCGGTTGTTCTTCCGGCAGTGCGCCGATTTCGATGGTCGACTTTTGATGCTTGCCGTCACGAATCAATTCGACTGCGATTTTGTCGCCGACATGGGTGTTGCCCACCATTGGCGGCAGATCGGAAGACCGCTCGATGGTCGCGCCGGCGAAGCTCAGAATGATGTCGCCAGTCTGCAGCCCGCCCTTCTCGGCCGGGCTGCCGTCCAAGACCTTGGACACCAGCGCGCCGGTTGGCTTCTGCATGGCGAAGGACTCGGCCAGTTCCGAGGTGACGTCCTGAATCAGCACGCCCAACCAGCCGCGCGTGACGCTGCCGTGCTCACGCAATTGTTGGTAGACGTTCAGCACGACCTGGATTGGGATCGCGAAGGACACCCCCATGAAACCACCGGTGCGGCTGTAGATCTGCGAGTTGACGCCCACCACTTCGCCCTTGAGATTGAACAGGGGGCCGCCCGAATTACCGGGATTGATGGCCACGTCGGTCTGAATGAAGGGCACATAGTTTTCGTTCGGCAGACTGCGGCCTTTGGCGCTGACGATGCCGGCGGTCACCGAGTAATCGAAGCCGAAAGGTGAGCCGATGGCCAGCACCCATTCGCCCACTTCGAGCTTGTCGGAATCGCCGGTCGCGACGGTCGGCAGATCCTTATCGGTGTCGATCTTGAGTACTGCCACGTCGCTGCGTTGATCCGAGCCAACCAGCTTGGCCGGATGTTCACTGCGGTCCGACATGCGCACGATGATCTCGTCTGCTTCGCGTACCACATGGAAGTTGGTGATGATGTAGCCGTCCTTGCTGAGGATGAAACCCGAACCGAGGGAGGAACGCGGGTCCTGCCCGCCAGGGCCGCCGTCCGGACCGCCAGGTCCTTCGTCACCGAAGAAGTGACGGAAGAAGTCACCGAGCGGGCCGTCCTGCGGAATGTCCGGCATGTTCTGGCCGGGCGGCATGTGCTCGCTCCTCTTGGCGGCCTTCATGGTGGTGCTGATATTAACCACCGCCGGGCTGTTCTTTTTGGCCAGCACGGTAAAGTCCGGCAGGCGCACTTCCTCGGCGTGCAGGGTGGGAAGGCCACACAGGCTCATGGCCGTGACCACGGCCAGCAACAATGCTCTCATCATGACTCCATCAATCGTTGATTTTGGCTACCGAGGTCGCTATCCGCTTCACGGTCGGCAGAGGCACTTCCCCCACCACGGTTATCTGATGCATATCATCCAGGCGGCTAAAGGCGTTGACCGCGCCGCGTGAGGATTGGCCGCGTAGCGCGCGCTTTTCGTCGGCGACGGTCTCAATGAAGACTGACACCATTGCCAGCCCATCGGAATAGACCAAGTGGCTGATCGGCCCACTTTTGTCTTCCATCTGTTGCCGGCTGCTTTCCTTGAATTCAAATCCAGGCGGCAGCCAGCTGGCCTGCCAATCGAGGGGCACGTTGGCCTCGTCCCGTGGATCATCGTAGTCGCCGTCGCTGTCGGTGCGCCAGTTGAATGCCGTGCCCTGAATGCCGGGTTGCAGTAGTTCGGCTGCGATTTCGTTACGCACCTCAAGCTGGGTGAATTGGACTTGCTCGAGGGCTTGGCCGCTGCCATCAAGGATGGCGGACTTCAGCAGCAGCTTGGTCTGTTCGTCCAGCCACAGTCGATAGCCGTAGCGATCCGGTGAGTGGGGCGTGACGGCGACGATCAAGGCGGCTCGGCCGGCCACCCGATCTCGGCCTTCGATGGCGAAGGCATAACTGCTCAAGAGTTTTTCCACCGGCGCGGAGAAACCGATGCCGATGATATCGCGCGGCGGATTCTTGTCGGGGGGCCCGCCTTGCTCGTCTGCTGACAGGCAGGTCACCAGGGCGCCATTACGGATCACTTCGCGGGCCGGGCCAGACAGCGAGATCAGGCGCTCGCTCTCGGTGTCGTTGGCGTAGCGATGGATGAGCCGCATGCTCTCCAACTGGTCACCACGCTGATAGATGAATATGCCGTCGTAGTTCAAGGTGCGCGTCGCGTCGTGCATGGTGCGCAGAGCTGTCTCGGCGATTTGGTCGGCCGCCGCAGCCGCACAGCACAGCAGCGCGGCGAGCAAGGTCGCCGCGCGCGAGGTAAGGCCCGGATCAGTGCGTGTCGTAACCGACAATGCGGACATAGGGATGGACGCCGGGGGTACGCTGACGGGCCCGCTGTTCATTGAAATTGATGAGATAGGTGTTCATGCGCTTCTGCGCTTCGTCTTCGCGGATCATGTCGGTCTGACTGATGCTGGTCGCGCCGAAGGAAGATGTCGTCTCGTTGGCGACCCGCGCCTCTTCTGCCGCAGTCTGCTGCCGCGCCATAATTTTCGCGGAATCGAGGTGGGTGGTCATGGCGATATTATTCGCTGCGCCGGCGTTTTGTGGCGCGGGCTTGGCAACGATCAAGACCACTGCCGCGAGTGCTGCGGCGGCAGCGAGACCCAGTCCGGCGCGGGAAACAGGTCTTCGCTCGGGCGTGGGAAAGGGCACCACCTTGCCGGTCTGAGGACGGGATTCAATGCCCGTGACAGCCTGTTCGGCGGCGGCGCGCAGGGCGTCCCCGAGCAAATGGTAGCGGGCCCAGGTGGCGCGTGCCTCTGGTTCCGCCAGCAACTCGGTCACCGCCTGACGAGTCACTTCGCCAGTCAGTTCGCCATCCATCAAGGCTGATAGTTGTTCATGATTCATGGTCCCGCACCTCGTCAATCTTCCAGCAGCGGTTTCAATCTCAGGTCGACGGCTTCGCGCGCGCGGAATATGCGCGAGCGTACCGTGCCTATTGGACAATCCATGACTGTCGCTATCTCTTCGTAACTCAGACCGTCCACTTCGCGCAGCATGATGGCGGTGCGCAAATCGTCGGGCAATTTTCCAATGGCATCAATCACCGTCTGGCGAATCTCTTCGGTCAGCAGCAGACGTTCGGGCGTTTCGAGCGTGGACTGCATGTCCTCGATCTCGAACTGCTCGCCGTCCTCGTTAGTGCCGAGGTCAACGTCGCTCGGGCGCCGGGCCGCTGCCACCAGGTGGTTCTTCGCGGTATTGATCGCAATGCGATACAGCCACGTATAGAACGCACTCTCTCCGCGGAAATTCGGCAGAGCCCGGTAAGCCTTGAGGAACGCGTCCTGAGTAACGTCCAGGGCATCAGCGGGCTCGCGTAGGTAGCGCCCGACAAGCTTGATGATGCGATGCTGATATTTGAGTACCAGCAGGTCGAATGCGGACTTGTCACCGTGCTGTACCCGCGTTACCAATTCGGTATCGGTCATGCTGTCGCCCATCGCCGCTCTAAGCCTGTATTATGGCGTTGGCGCCGGGCGCAAACTCAAATCGGTTGACCATCGGGAGCTGGGTAAGTTCGTGGTGGGACAGGATCGGGCCAGGCACGGATTTTAGCAAGCGCAACCGCACTCAAGGCCACGTCGGCAATCGACGGCGCGCGTTCGCGGTTGGCACGATTCGAGGTGGACGGCATAAATGAAGTGCTGCGGCACCTCGTTTGGAAACACTCAATGACGCGATCGGAATCCTGCGATGTCATGGTCATCGGCAGCGGCGCTGCCGGTCTCTCCCTGGCACTGACGCTCGCTGCCCGCGATCATCGCGTGGTGGTTCTGAGCAAGCATGAAGCGAGTGAGAGCGCCACGCTCTATGCTCAGGGCGGCGTGTCGGCAGTCATGGACCATGCCGACTCCATCGAATCCCATATCGAAGACACCCTCATCGCCGGCGCCGGCTTGTGTCGGCGCGATGCGGTCGAATTCATCGTGCGCCACGGGCGCGAACGCATCGAGTGGCTGCTTGCCCAGGGCGTGCCCTTCACTACCCGCACCTCGAAGTCCGGCGCGGTCGAGGTGCATCTCACTCGTGAGGGTGGCCATAGTCACCGTCGCGTGGTGCACGCTGCAGACGCGACCGGCCGTGCCATCGAAACCACGCTGCTACAGCGCGTGCGCGAGAACCCTAATATCACCCTGCTTGAGCGCCACATGGCCATCGATCTTGTCAGCTCGGGTAAGCTCGGCGTGGTGCCGGACCGTTGCGTCGGGGCCTATGTGTTCGACGTCGAAACCCAGCAGGTCAAGACCATCGCGGCGCGCTGCTGCGTGCTGGCGACCGGCGGCGCCGGCAAGGTTTATCTCTACACCAGCAACCCGGACGTTGCTACTGGTGACGGCATCGGCATGGCGTGGCGCGCCGGCTGTGCGATCGCCAATATGGAGTTTGTGCAATTCCATCCGACCTGCCTTTATCACCCGCAGGCCAAGACTTTCCTGCTGACCGAGGCCCTGCGTGGCGAGGGTGGCGTGCTGGTGCTGGAGAACGGCGAACGTTTCATGCCCAAGTTCGACCCGCGCGCCGAACTCGCACCGCGCGACATCGTCGCACGCGCCATCGACCACGAGATGAAGCGCCTCGGTCTCGATTGCGTCTATCTGGATGTCACCCACAAGCCGCGCGATTTCATCCTTGAAAACTTCCCAACCGTCTATGAGGAATGCCGCAAGTACGGCATCGACATGACGGTCGACCCGATTCCGGTGGTGCCCGCCGCACATTACTTATGTGGTGGAGTGGTCACCGACACCCAGGGCCGCACATCCTTGCCCGGTCTGTACGCTATCGGCGAAGTGGCCTGCACTGGCCTGCATGGCGCCAACCGCATGGCCAGCAACTCGCTGTTGGAATGTCTGGTGATGGGCGATGCGGCGGCGGCCTCGATCCTGACCGCGCTGGAGTCGAACGAGTCCGCCATCGAGATCCCGTCGTGGGACGAAAGCCAGGTCATCGACGCCGACGAAGAGGTGGTGGTGTCGCATAACTGGGACGAGTTGCGGCGCCTCATGTGGGATTACGTTGGCATCGTGCGCACCACCAAACGCCTGCAACGCGCCCGCCGTCGGGTCGAATTATTGCACGCCGAGATCAGTGAGTTTTACGGCAATTTCCGTGTGACGGGCGATTTGATCGAGCTGCGCAATCTGGTGCAAGTGGCCGAACTCATCATTCGCGCGGCCTTGAAACGCCGCGAGAGCCGCGGCCTGCATTACACCTTGGACTATCCTGCTAGCGACGATGCCAAGTACCGGCGCGACACTGTGCTGCGCGCCGGCGACTTCAGTTAAGCCCGGACACTTGAGGTCTCCATGAGCACGACGGGCCTACTGGCCGGCAAAACCATCCTCATCACCGGCGCGAGTCGTGGCATCGGCCAGGCGGTGGCCATGGCGGCGGCGGCGGCGGGTGCGACCACCCTACTCTGCGCGCGGGACGTGCCGGCACTGGAACGTCTTGCCGATGGCATCGAGGCGGCCGGCGGACCGGCGCCCGTATTGGCACCACTTAATCTCGAAACCGCGAGCCTGGCCGATTACGACTCTCTGGCTGAATTGATAGCCGAACGTTTCGGTTGTCTGGACGGGCTCGTGTTCAATGCCGCAGCGCTCGGCGAGTTGGCGCCGCTAACCACCTATGACCCGGTGACCTGGGCGCGAGTCTTTCAAGTCAATGTCCACAGCGTGTTTCTGATGCTGCAGACTCTGCTGCCGTTAGTGCTGAATGCGCCATCGGCGTCGGTACTGTTTACCCTCGCACCCGAGGGTATGAGCGGCAAGCCGCACTGGGGCGCTTATGGCGCTTCGAAATTTGCCTTGCGTGGCTTGTTCGAAATGTTGGCTGCCGAGCACATCAACGCCACTCGCCTACATATCAATGCGCTGCTACCGCCACCGGTTCGCAGCCGCCTGCGGCAGGCCGCCTATCCGGCTGAGCATCCGGGCGCGCTGTCCGACCCGGCGCAGGTCGCACCCCATTTCATTCAATTGCTGAGTGCGCGCGGCGAGGCCAATCGCGGTCGTATCGTGCCGATTCCTGCCGGCAGCCATCAGCACTGAGCGGCAAATCTTGCCGCTAGTCTGCGGATTTCCGTCACGATACCTCCTTAAGCTGCTGAAAGCGGTGTCGGAAATTTGACCTTAAGCCTGCATTTGATTTCTCTCGGGCTCTGTTACTTATTCATCGCACGCTTGGAATCCATCGAATTTCGGCGCCAGTACGCGAATTCCTGCGACTCATCTGGGCATCGGCAATAGTTGGCACAAATCTCGCACAGATGCTTTCGCCTAAATCAGAATGTGGCTGGTAACGAAAGCGATGAGCACACCAATCAAGCAAGTCATCGGCGCGGAACCGTGGCGCAACGGGGCCTTCGTCAACGCAATACTGCCCTTTACCGCTGAGCAAGCGAACGGCAAGGACATCGTGTCCGACGCGACCAAGCTGCGTATTTCAAACGCGCTGCAGTCCAGCCTCCACGTCCGCGACGTCATACGTGGCTTCGCTCGCGAGGTTCGCCGCATGGTGCGAGGCGTATCGGTGCGTTACCGGCACAGCGTGCAGAAGGTCTCCATCGATGACGGCGCGCGCGAACTGAACACCTATACCTACGAGCTGAATCTGGTCGGTCGCTACCTCGGCGAGATCACCTTCTCGCGCGCCAGTGCGCTGGTCGAGAGCGAGCTTCAGGTGCTGGAAGTGCTGCTGTGTACCCTCATCTACCCCCTACGCAATTCGCTGCAATACGAGCGCGCCCTCAAGATTGCGCTCAAGGATCCACTGACCGGCGTCAACAACCGCGCGATGCTGAGCGCACAGCTGAAACACCATATCTCGCTCGCTCAGCGCCAGCTTTCACCGCTCTCGCTGTTGATCATCGACATCGATCATTTCAAGTCGGTCAACGACCGCTTTGGCCATATCGTTGGCGACGTGGTGTTGACTCAGATTGCCAACCAGATTGTGAAATGTACCCGCACCAGTGACGGCGTCTATCGCTACGGCGGTGAAGAATTTGTGGTGATCCTACCCAATACCGCGACCGCCGGCGCCGAGCTGTTGGCCGAGCGTATCCGTGGTGAGATCGCAGCCATGCAGGTCGACGCCCTGCCGCCGGCCGAACGCGTGACCGTCAGTCTGGGCGTTGCGCACTTCGTCAACGGTGAGTCCCATAGTGAGCTCATGCAGCGCGCCGACGACCTGCTGTTGATCGCCAAGCGCGGCGGACGCAATCGCGTGGTCGTGGCCGACCCTAGCTGGGATCAGACGCAGGCGACGCCAGCCAATCCGTAATCCGCGCCGGCGCGGCGAGCAGCGTTTCAAGCGCCGCTTCGTCCAACACCGGGATCCCGAGGGCCTGCGCTTTATCGAGCTTGCTGCCCGCCTCTGCGCCCGCCACCACCAGGCTGGTCTTCTTCGATATCGACCCCGCGACATGGGCACCCAGCGCCTGCAAGCGCGCCTTGGCTTCGTCTCGTGACAGATTCGGCAAGCTGCCGGTCAAGACGAAGGTCAGTCCCTTGAACGGCAATTGCTCAGGCGGCGCGACTTCGAACTCCGGCCAGCGAATGCCGCGTTCTTTTAACTGCTCAATTAAACGCAAGTTGTCTGCGTCGTCGAACCAGCGGGCGATACTGGCCGCGACTATCGGGCCAATGTCGTTAACTGCTTCCAGATCTTCCTGACTGGCCGCGCGGATGCGTTCCAGTTCGCCGAAGGCCGCAGCCAGATTGTCAGCGGTGGCCTCGCCCACTTCGCGGATACCAAGGCCATGTAGCAGACGCGGCAAACTGGTGGCTTTGCTGTATTCGATAGCGGCAATGACATTGGCCGCCGATTTCTCGCCCATGCGTTCCAGTGCAGCGAGTTGTTCCAGGGTCAGGGCGTAGAGGTCGGCGACCGTGGCCACCAGCCCGGCCTGGACCAGTTGCTCGATGAGCTTCTCGCCGAGTCCCTCGATATCCAGCGCGCGCCGTGAAGCGAAATGGATGATGGCCTGCACGCGCCGCGCGACTTCCTGATCGGGCACGCTGGTCGGCAACTCGTAGGGCACGCTGTCAGCGGGCCGAGCTTCGAGCATCACTCGCACCACTTCCGGAATCACGTCACCCGCGCGGCGCACTACCACCGTGTCACCCACCCGCACGTCTTTGCGCCGGATCTCGTCGGCGTTATGCAGGGTGGCATTGGTCACGGTCACGCCGCCGACCACCACCGGCTCCAGACGTGCGACCGGTGTCAGCGCGCCGGTACGGCCAACCTGCACATCGATACCGAGCACCCGGGTGGTCCGCTCATCGGGCGGAAATTTATACGCTATCGCCCAGCGCGGCGCACGGGCGACGAAGCCGAGCTTCGCTTGTTGCTCCAGCGCATTGACCTTGAACACGATGCCGTCGATTTCATAATCGAGCTGTGTGCGGCGCGCACCGAGGTTCTGGTAATAGGCGAGGCTTTCTTCGACACCGGTCACCACATGACTCTCGGGCGACACGCGCAGGCCGAGTTCGCGCAGAAATTCCAGCGTCGCCAATTGCGTGCCCAGCCGCGCCGCGTCTTCGAACTGGCCGATGCCGTAGCAACACATGGTCAGCGGGCGCGTCGCCGTGATGCTCGCATCGAGCTGGCGCAGACTACCGGCGGCGGCGTTGCGCGGATTGGCGAAGGTCTTGAGTCCGGCTGCTTCTTGTCGCGCGTTCATGGCCGCGAAGCCGCGCTTGTCCATGTAGATTTCGCCGCGCACTTCGATGAGCGCGGGTGTCGCGCGCAGACGCAGCGGAATCGCGCGGATAGTGCGCACATTGGCGGTGACATCTTCACCGCTCGTGCCGTCACCGCGGGTCGCGGCGCGCACCAGCACGCCGTGCTCGTAGATGAGACTGATGGCGAGTCCGTCGAGTTTGGGCTCGGCAACGAATTCCACCGCCTCGACCCCGAGCTGTTCGGCGCAGCGGCGATGGAAGTCGCCGAACTCCTCGGCATCGAACACGTTAGACAAGGACAACATCGGCAAGGGATGACGCACGGCGGCAAATTGCGCAGCCGCCGCGCCACCGACACGCTGGGTCGGTGAATCGAGCGTGACGAGTTCAGGATGGCGCGTTTCCAGCGTCTCCAGTTCGCGCATCAGCGCATCGTAGTCGGCGTCGGGAATGAGCGGGTCGTCGAGGACGTAGTACTGGTAGCTGTGTCGCTCGAGTTCGCGCTTCAGGGTCTGCGCGCGTTGCCGTTCAAACTTAGCTGCGGGCATGGGCGTAACGGGCGGCGCGTTTGCGCAGACGAGCGATGCTCGGCGGGTCGAGCAGATTCCTGGGGTCGACGTAGAGTTCGCCGCCCGTCAATTCGGTCAGACGTTGAGCGGTGTTCAACAACAGTTCGAAGGCCACCGGGCCATCCAAAGGCCCGGGCAATTGCAGGAACAACGCGACGCCGGCGGTGCGGAAGGCTTCTATCTTGCGCAGATTAAAGGTGCCCGGCTCAAACATATTGGCGGCACTGAACACCGGCGTTTGGCATTTCAATTCGCCAGCGCCGAAGTGGTGGAAGATGGCCATCTCGCCGAACTGCATGCCGACCGAATTGAGGGCTTTCACCAAGGTCGTGCCGCTGAACTCCTTGCCTTGATGGGCTCGCACATAAAGTGTGATCAGGCCCGACTCCGGTTCCTGGCTTGGTTCCTTATAGGTACGACGACGCACAGCGGCGGCCTCGGGCGACGGCGCTTCGGCGGATGCACCGAACAGATCGAGCTGGTCGGTACGCTTGCGTGCGTTGCTCGCTTCACGCGGCGGTGTGACGTCGTGACGCACTGCCGGCAAGGCCGAGAGCGCCTGGTCCTGCGGCGGTAGCACGATATCGCTTGGCAGCTTGATGGTTGGCGGCGCCGGTTCATGATCGAGTTGAATGGACGAGACTTCCGGCTCGCGAGCACGCTCAGTTTCAGGTGCCGTGGACGACGCAGTCTGCGCCGCCTGGGCCATCGCTGCGGCGGCCGCGCGCGCCGCGCCGAGCAGTCCTTTGCGCGGCGGCGGTTTCACCGGTGGTACCTCGTCAAGCGGCAGGGTACGGATGGCGATGATTTCGTCGAAGCCTTCGCCGCGCGCCGCGCCGCGCGGTTCGACGGCGGCGTCCTCGTCGCCGTCGTGGCGCAGGATCGCTTCCGGCACATCCATGCGGAAGCGCCGGTCGTAATTGAGGCGCGTGTCGCGACGCCGCTTGAAGGCCGTTAGCGCGTAGACCGCAATCACGATCACGGCGCCGATGATAAGGAGAAGAGTGCGCAAAGACATCGCGGCTGCGGGTCGCGGCTTCAGGCAGTTGCCGCGAGCTGGACCGCTTCCTCCATATTGACCGCCACCAGACGCGAGACGCCGGCTTCCTGCATAGTCACACCGATCAACTGCTCGGCGATTTCCATAGTGATCTTGTTATGGGTGATGAACAGGAATTGCACCGACTTCGACATCGCACGCAACATCTCGGTCAGCCTGAGGACATTGTTGTCGTCGAGCGGCGCGTCCACTTCGTCGAGCAGACAGAAGGGCGCCGGGTTCAGTTCAAAGATCGAGAAGATGAACGCCACCGCAGTCAGTGCCTTCTCGCCGCCCGAGAGCAGATGAATGCTGCTGTTGCGCTTACCCGGCGGGCGCGCCATCACCGTCACACCGGTCTCAAGCAGGTCTTCGCCAGTCAGCTCCAGATAGGCGTGACCGCCACCGAACAACACCGGGAACAAGGCCTGCATGCCGTTATTGACCTTGTCAAAGGTCTCGCGGAAACGTGAGCGGGTTTCGCGATCGATCTTGCGTATCGCTTCTTCCAGTGTGTCCAGTGCTTCGGTCAGATCGGCGTGCTGGCTGTCGAGGTAAGTCTTGCGCTCGGAGAGCTGGGTGAATTCGTCGATCGCGGCAAGATTGATCGGCCCCAGGCGCGCGATGCGGCCGGACAACTTCTCCAGTTCTTCCTGGATCGATTCCTCGCTCACGCCTGCGCTGAGTTCGGCGAGCGTCGCTGCCAGTTCCTCGCCGGTTTGCTCAAAGCGGCTGACCAGTTCCTGCAAGCGTACTTCGAGCGCGCGCTGATCGAGGCGCACCTGTTCGAGCTGACGACGCTGTTCGGTGATGGCCTGTTCGACGGCGGAGCGTTGCGAAGCGGCTTTCTGCAGCTCGGTATCCAGCTCACCCAGCGCACGACGTGCGCCGGCAAGTTTATTTTCCGCTTCCAGCCTGTCGCGCAGCGCGATGTCGAGTTGGCTACGCATATCGGTGCGCGGTTCCTCGTGGGCGGCGATGGCGCTGGCGATATCACTGCAACGACGTTCGGCACCTTCACGCGCACCGCCATTACGCGCCAGGGCTTCATCCAAGGTCGTGCGCCGCGAGCGTAGTTGTTCGATGTTCAGTTCGAGCTGATGGGCGGCGTCACGCAGATCGCGCCAGTGCTGGCGACTGCTATCGAGACGCGCTTGGATAGCGCCACGCGCGGCGCTGATCTCGGTGCGACGTTCGGCGTGTTCTTGCAAGGCTGCTTCCGCTGCGACGCGTTCGGTCTTGAGCTGGGCAAGATTTTCCTCGTGGGTCGAGGACAACTTGGCGAGCCGCTCGAGCTCAGTCGCGACATCCGCAGCACGGGCCTGACGACGCTGGAATTCCGCTTCCAGACTAGCGAGTTCCGAGCGTTGGCGGGACAGCGCTTGCACGCCGGCATCGAGCTGCTCGGTATGCTTCTGTTCGCTCTGCTCCCTATCCTTGATGCGCGTGCGCAGCGCGTCACTGTCGGCACGAACGGTGGCGATGTCGGCTTCGTGCTGCGTAATGCGTGTGCCTAACTCACCGATGGCGCGTTCGCGGCTCAGTATGCTGTCGGCTTCGGCGTGGCTGCCGGCGACCTGCACCCAGTTCGAACCGAACAAGGTGCCGTCCGGCAGCACAATGACCTGGTCTTTCGCCAGATGTGGGCGCAGCGCCATGGCCGCATCGGCATCGAGTGCGACGTGCACGCCTGCCAGCAGCGGCGCAAGGTCGACCTTGCTGGTGATCTTGCTCAGCAGGCGCTCGGCCTCCAAGCGCGCTCCGCTCTGAGTTGCACTGGCGAGATCGACCACCGTCAGACCGGCCGCGCCGCGATCGAAGCCGCCACTGTCGCGGATGCGCGAAGTCAATGCCGGCCCACATAGCGCACCAAGCGGAATACGTAGCGCCGCTTCGAGCGCGTGTTCCCAGCCCGGCTCGATTTCAACGAAGGCGGCGAGACGCGCCAGGTTATCGATGCCGCGCGCCTTGCAGAAGGCATCGACGGCACGCTGGTCGTTGCCGAAGGCTGCTTCCTGCAAGGCCTGCAGGGAGGCCAGGCGACCTCGCAATTGCTGAAGCTCGGTCTGTTGCTCGTGCAGCGAGGCACCGAAAGTCTGCATAGCAGACCGGGCCTGGCCGAGTTCGGCACGGATGGCGTTGCGCACATCGGTCAGCTGCGTGCGCTGCGTGTCCCCCTGTTCGATCTCAGCCTTGCACTGGTCGATCTGGGCGACGAGATCAGTGGTTTCGTTGCGGCTCGCTTCGCCGTTCAACACCGCGACGCGGGTATCGGCGTCGGAGAGGGTGGCCAGCAGATGTTCGAGGCGGATCTGCGTGGCGTGCTCGCGCTGGGTGAGCGCATTGTGCTCGCGGTTGAAGGCATCCCAGGTGTACTGCCACTGGTCGAGTTCTGCTTCGATCGCGCGCACCGTCTCGAACGCGCCCTGTTCGGCGGCGCGCTGCGCTTCGAAGTGCGGCTCGATGTCTGTCAGCCGGGTCTTCACTTCGGTCAGTTGCGTGCTGTCGTTGGCAAGGGTCTCGATGAGCTTGGCTAGCGTTTGTTCAGCGTCTTTCAGATCCTGGCTCAGGGATTGCTCGCGTTCCTCGGCGTGTTTGATAGCCTGTTCGAGACGCGCGATTTCACCGCTGCGTGCGTAGAAATCGCTCTGTCGGCTGTTGAACTGATCGGTCGCGGCGATTTGGGCGTCGCGGCTCGCAAGCTGACGCGCTTCAATTTCGCGCAAGCGCGCAATTTCAGCTTCGAGTTCGTTGCTGCGCAACTCGGCGAGCTGGTGGCAGCGACCGTGTTCCTCATTCAATGCGCGCCAGCGGACGGCAAGGCCGCGCGCGGTGGTCTTGCGCTCTTCGGCTTTCAATTCCTGGTAACGTTCGGCGGCGCGGGCCTGGCGTTGCAGATGATTGAGCTGTTTTTCGAGTTCATCGCGGATGTCGGTCAGGCGGGCCATATTCTCCCTGGTATGGCCCATGCGGTTCTCGGTCTCGCGGCGACGCTCCTTGTACTTGGAGATACCGGCCGCCTCTTCGAGAAAGCCACGTAGTTCTTCGGGCTTGGCTTCGATGACGCGCGAGATCATGCCCTGCTCGATCACTGAATAGCCGCGCGCGCCGATGCCGGTGCCGAGGAAGGCGTTGGTGACGTCCTTGCGTCGGCAGCGCGCGCCATTCAAATGATAGGCCGAGACGCCATCACGACTCACGCTGCGCTTGATCGAGATCTCGCTGAAGCCGGCGTACTGGCCACCGATGGTGCCGTCGGAATTGTCGAATATGATTTCGACCGTCGCCTGACCAACTGGCTTGCGGGTATTGGAGCCGTTGAAGATCACATCCACCATCGAATCGCCGCGCAGATGCTTGGCGGAGCTCTCGCCGAGCACCCACAACAAAGCGTCGATGATGTTCGACTTGCCGCAGCCGTTAGGACCGACGATGCCGGTGAGGTTGCCGGGAAGGGTCAAGGTGGTCGGATCGACGAAGGATTTAAAGCCCGCGACTTTGATTCGGGTGATGCGCATGGGTGCGAAGCATACTCCATCGCGATCGCGCCGCACAACGCTCGCTCGGGCCCGTCATCTATGGTTCAATTGCTTGAAATTATGGCTAAAAACCAAGCATTCTCGCGTCTCCATGGAGCCGCGAGACGACCCTCATCGAGCACTCCCGCGCAGCCCGCGCGCGATTCGAAAGCACCCGCAGTACGGACATCATGACGCAGCCTCAAAAACGACTCGATACCTTCCCTAATCCGAAGCCCGACAGGGATTTTCTGATCAGCATTCGCCTGCCTGAATTCACCTGCCTGTGCCCGGTCACCGGCCAGCCTGATTTCGCCGAGATGCGCTTGGACTACATCGCCGACGAGATCTGCGTGGAGTTGAAGTCGCTCAAGCTCTACATCTGGTCGTTTCGTAACGAAGGCATGTTTCACGAGGCGGTGACCAACGCCATCCTCGATGACATCGTCGCCGCTTGCGCACCGCGTTACGCGCGGCTCACCGCTAGCTTCAATGTGCGTGGCGGCACCTATCCAACCATCACCGCCGAACATCGTCAGGCAGGCTGGCAGCCGAGCGCGGCGAGCGTGCTGCCGAAAGCGTGAACACACCATGAGTGCGGGCTTCGCCGCCGGCGTGGGTTTCGCAATGCGCGGCTGTCGTCTATTGGTGCAGCCCGGCTTGCGGCGTTTCGTGATCGGGCCGCTTGCGATCAACATTGCGGTATTCGTCTATGCCCTGGCCAGCTTCGGTCAATTGTTTCAGCATCTACTCGATCGCTACTGTGCCGGCTGGCCGGAATGGGCCTTGTGGATAGCCTGGTTGGTGTTCGGCAGCCTGGCAGCGGTGACGCTGTTCTTCACGTTCAGCATGGTCGCCAATGTGCTCGCCAGTCCGTTCAATGGCTTATTGGCCGAGGCCGTCGAGCGTCATCTGCTGCATCCCGGCGAAGTCCTCGAATTCAGCTGGAAAGCGTTAGCCGCCGAAGCCGGCCGCGCGTTATTCGCAGCCTTGCGCAAACTGCTCTACTTCGCCTGGCGAGCGCTGCCTTTATTGATACTGAGCTTCATTCCGGGTCTGAACCTGCTCGCGCCCTTGCTATGGATATTGTTTGGCGGCTGGATGCTGGCCATCGAATACCTGGACTGTCCGCTCGGCAACCACGGCCAGTTGTTTCCTGCCGCAGTCGACAAATTGCGTAGCGAACGGGCCATGGCCTTAGGCTTTGGCCTGCCCTTGAGCCTGCTGACCATGGTGCCGTTGCTGAACTTCCTTGCCATGCCTATCGGCGTCGCTGGCGCGACCGCCATGTATTGCGCCCATTTCGCGCCGCGTGACTGAGGACGGCCGATGACGGGTGTGGTCGGTCGTTTCGCCCCTTCGCCCACGGGCCCTTTGCATTTTGGCTCGGTGGTGACCGCCCTGGCGAGTTACCTTGATGCGCGGGCCCAGGGTGGACGCTGGCTGGTGCGCATGGACGATCTCGACGCGCCGCGCATCGAATTCGGCGCGTCCGCTAGCATCCTCGCTACCTTGGAAGCCTTGGCTTTGGAATGGGACGGCTCGGTGGTCTATCAGAGCACCCGAGGTGAAGCCTATGCCGAAGCGCTGAGCCAGCTCCAAGCCCAGAGTGCTGTCTATCGCTGCCGCTGTTCGCGCAAGGACATCGGTGCTGGCGTCTATCCAGGCACCTGTCGCCACGCTGCTTTGGCCGACGACGGCGCGCACCTGGCGTGGCGAGTGCACGTCAACGATGAACCAATACGCGTCGCGGATCTCGTGCAGGGCGAATACGCGCAGTGCCTCGCCAGCGACTGCGGTGACTTTGTCGTAAGGCGCGCCGATGGCATCTATGCCTACCACCTCGCGGTGGTGATCGACGACGCCTGGTCGGGTGTCACCCAGATCACGCGCGGCAGCGATCTGCTTGAATCCACACCGCGTCAGATCCATCTGCAACGATTACTGGGGCTAGCGACGCCGCGCTATGCCCATCTGCCGGTGGTGCTGGACGCCCGTGGCGACAAACTCAGCAAACAGACCTGCGCGCCGGCGGTGGAAGCCGCCAGCGCTGCGCGTGTGCTCTTCCATGCGTTGGCATTTCTCGGTCTTGCGCCGCCACCTGATCTGCGGGGTGGGGCTGCGCGAGAATTGCTGGAGTGGGCTTTGCCGCGCTGGCGGCTGTCAGCCGTCGAGCCGCAGGCGCGCCACCATGCCGACGAGGCTTGAGGCACGCCGCGTGGCTTACAGGTGGGAAGCAAACATCTTTTTGAGATCGTCATAGTCACGGGCCACCGCCAGATCGGGGTGCGCAGACGTGACCTTCTCCGATGGCTGGAACAACATACCGGCGTCGGCGCTGCGTAGCATGCTGATGTCGTTGAAGGAGTCGCCGGTCGCGATGACCTTGTACTTCAGCGACTGGAAGGCCAGCACCGAGTGACGCTTGGGGTCGGTCTGACGCAGGGTATAGCCGACAATGTGGCCAGCGGCGTCGACCTTCAACTGATGACAGAGAATCATCGGATAACCGAGCTTGGCGACTAGCGGTGCGGCCAGCTCATGGAAGGTGTCGGAGATGATCGCGACCTGATAATTGGCGCGTAGCCAGTTGAGGAACTCGGCCGCGCCCGGTAGCGGGTCCAGCGCGCCAGCGGCAGCCTGGATGTCGACATAGCGCAGGCCGCGTTCACGCATGATCTTCAGGCGCAGGCCCATCAATTCGTCGTAGTCGGGAATGTCCCGGGTGGTGACTTTCAGTTCTTCAATGCCGGTGCGCTCGGCGAGGCTAACCCAGATTTCTGGCACTAGTACGCCTTCGAAATCTAAACATGCAACATTCATGAGATGGAATCCTTGTGAGCCGGGTTTAAGGCCCGGCGAAAAAAGAGCGGCAGTCTACAACAGAGTGTTGTTGGTGGGTCCGACTTCAGTCGGACATTCGTTCCAGGGCACGTATCGGTGGAGCGCCTTTGAATGTCCGACGGTCGTCGGACCCATAAAGATTGGGATGGCTTGACCGCGTGGCCTCAGCCGCGCTTACGCGACCACATCACCTCGCCTGCGCCTGAATCCCGTGCAATGACACGAGCGGTAACGAACAACAGGTCCGACAGACGGTTCAAGAAGGTTGAAGTATGCGGATTGACGGACTGTTCGGCGGCCAGCACCAGCACCGCCCGCTCGACCCGCCGGCACACGGCGCGCGCCATGTGACAGACAGCAGCGGCCCGGCTGCCGCCCGGCAAGACAAATTCCTTGAGCGGCGGCAGATCTTC
>JAYWAC010000227.1:0-10908 GCA_043782755.1 Pseudomonadota bacterium
CGACCATTCGCACATTCAATGGCGCGCCGAACGATCGAAATTGAATCGAATGTGCGAATGGTCGCACCTACACCCGTCCTTCCAAGATCAAATTGAAAGGCGTCGCCACTGCCTTGCGGAAATGCGAGTAGCCGGCATCTTCGAACAGCTTGCGCAAACGCGCTTCGCCCGCCTGGGCGCCGAGCGCAAGCCCTACCGGTTCCGATAGGGAATGGGCGCAACACAGGGTTGTCGAGCTGCTGTAGTACAGGCGGCTGATGGGATTGATGTTCTGCTCCAGTTGATCGTTGGCGAAGGGCTCGACCAACATCACCGTCCCGCCCGGTGCAAGCGCCTGGGCGGCATGACGCAAAGCGCCCACCGGGTCGCCCATGTCGTGCAGGCAATCAAAGAAACAGATCAGATCGAAGCCGCGCTCGGTGAAGGTGGTCGACTTCGCGACTTCGAAACTGACGCGCTTCTCGAGCCCAGCAGCGGCGGCATTGGCGCGTGCCGCTTCGATGGAACCGGCATGGGCGTCGATGCCATGAAAGCTTGAATTCGGAAAGGCTTCGGCCATCAGCAACGAGGAATGGCCATGGCCGGTGCCGACGTCCGCGACCCGCGCACCGGCCTGCAATCTGGCCACCACGCCGTCCAAGGCCGGTAACCATTCCGGCACCAGCGAGCCGCGATAGGAATTGCGAAAGAACGCCGCCACGCCGCAGAACAGGCGCGGATGATGGTCGCCCCAGGGAAAGCCTTCGCCGGTCTTGAAGACCTGCGCCGAACGCTCCTCGTCCATCCACATCGAGGCTGCCACTTCCCAGGCCGCCGGGAAATAGCAGGGGCTGTTTTCATCGGCCAGCACCATGGCCTGCTCGGGCGTCATCTCGAAGGTCTGGTCACCGGCGTGATAAAGCAGATATTCGGCAGCGACCTGACTGGCCAGCCATTCGCGCACATAGCGCTCGGCACAATCGGCGCGCCGCGCCACTTCCGCCGAACTCAAACGGCCGGCGCCGGCCATCACCTTATACAGACCGAGACGGCGGCCGAGGCTGACCATGACGCCGCTGGCGCCGGCGGCCAGATCGCCAAAAGCACGACCGATGAGTTGATTGAGACGATCGGGATCGACAGACATGTGAGACTCCCCTGTGCGCTGTTGTCGCCTAAGTGTAGGTGAAGCCACGCCGCTGCCGTCAGTCCCAAATGGTACTCAGCTCATCGCCGACCGTGATCGTTGCCTCAGCGCTGCGGACGTAACTCCTCCAAGGCACCGAGCCCCGTGGTGAGCCGTAAGGTGTCAGCCGGCGTCGCGTTCCAATCGGGACGCAGTACCGACAGCGTGATGTAGCCCTTGGCGAACCACCTCGTGTCGGCCTCGCTGTCGGCGAGGCCAGCGATGACGCGCGCGACCAGTTCGCCCGCCCAGGGATAGGCGGCCACCGTACTCGCGAAGGGGGTGGGCTTGGCCTTGGCTTGCGCCATGTCGAGGCCGACCGAGACGGCGATCGCCGGCACACCAAGCCGGGCGGCCATCACCGCCTTAAGGCCCGCAGCTTCGAAGCCATCGTCATTAGCCAGCATCACACGCAGAGCTCTTGATTCGGCCCATGCCTGACTCGCGCACAGCGTCATCAAGATCCCCAGGCTCCACCCTTTGCTTAACTGCATCGTGCGCTCCTTGGTCATTGACAGGCGGGTCACGCCCCTTGACCTCGCACAAGGCAGGCGCGTAACTCGTGCTTAGAACGCCATGAACACCTGGCATGGGGAGGACAGACCACGGACTCATCCGCCAAGCTCGGCAGGCGCGCAGGTTCGTCGTGTTTCTCGGTCGATCCCGCACTCGACCTGACCTTCGTCTTCCTCTCGACCGGCCTCATGGAAGAGACCAATCACGTCGCGCGCCGGCAACGCTTGGCCGATCTGATCGTGACCTTGCTCATCGACTGAGCGAAGCGGTGCGCGTTGTTGCAGTTGGGCCACTTTCGCGCGCTGCCGCCAGGCCGTGTAGCGGGGAAAAATGCTGCTGCAACGCCATAAAAAACTCGAAAGGGGAATGTCGTCGCAGCCTGGATTACCGGGTAGACTACAGCGGTTTGTTTTCGCCGTTTCTCGATTCTAGGGGAGTCATCGTGGATTTCAGATACAACGATAAAAGTCGCCAGCTACTTGAGCAGGTGCGCGCCTTCATGAAGGAGCACATCTACCCGATTGAAGAAGATATTTACAACTTCAACCACGATCCCAAGAACCTGTGGGTGGTGCCACCCCAGATCGAGGCGCTGAAAAAGATCGCCAAGGATCAAGGTCTGTGGAATCTATTTCTGCCGCACGAGTACCACGAATACAGCCCGGGTCTCAGCAATCTCGACTACGCGCCGCTGGCCGAAGAAATGGGCCGCGTGCATTGGGCCTCCGAAATCTTCAACTGCAGCGCGCCGGATACCGGCAACATGGAAGTGCTGGCACGCTACGGCACACAAGAACAGAAGAAGCAGTGGCTGGAACCGCTGCTGGCGGGGCAAATCCGCTCTTCCTATCTCATGACCGAACCGCAGGTCGCGTCGTCCGACGCCACCAACGTCGAAACCTCCATCAAGCGCGACGGTGACGACTACGTCATCAATGGCCGCAAGTGGTGGAGTTCCTGCGTTTTCGACCCGCGCAACAAGATTTACATTCTGATGGGTAAGACCGACCCGGGTGCCGCGCGTCACGTGCAGCAGTCGATGGTGCTGGTGCCGGCCGGTACCCCGGGCTTCGAGATCGTGCGCTCACTCCGCGTGCTGAACGACAATCACTCGCCCCACGGCCACGGTGAAGTGCGCATGACCAATATGCGCGTGCCGGTATCCAATCTGCTGCTTGGCGAAGGCTGCGGTTTCGAGATCGCCCAGGGCCGCCTTGGGCCGGGCCGCATCCATCACTGCATGCGTTTGATCGGCTGCGCCCAGCGCGCCCTCGAACTCATGTGCGTACGGGTCGAAAGCCGCGTCGCTTTCGGCAAGAAATTGTCGGAGCAGTCGAGCATCCGACAGGACATCGCGAAGTCACGTTGCGAAGTCGAGCAGGCTCGCTTGCTGACGCTGTGGGCTGCTGATCGTCTCGATCGCGAAGGCAACAAGGTGGCCAAGGACGCCATTGCGATGATAAAAATCATCGTGCCGCAGATGTGCCAGACCGTCGCCGATCGGGCGATGCAGGCCCATGGTGGCATGGGGGTGTGCCAGGACACTGTGCTGCCGGAAATATTCTCCTACGCACGTTCCGTGCGTTTGGCGGATGGTCCGGACGAGGTGCACATGTCGCAGCTCGGCAAACTGACCATTCAGCAAACGCTGGCGGGTTGAGCGCAGGTCACGCGCAACTTGGCACTGAGAGGTGATCACTGGTAGTTTCACGGCATCGGGGTGACCGGTGCCGCGTCCACCACTCGGATCTTGACAGTCGGGGACAGTAGCCTAGCTACTGAGAGACTGCCGGACCAGGACGATCATGCATCCACAGGCTACGTCAGCCTCGGTTATTTGAATTTTAATAATCACTAGCATCGGGAGAGTTTCGTTCCATGAGATTCCGTATAGCAAAATGGGTCATGGCGCATCGCGCCAGCGTCGGCGTGGGCTTCTTCCTCGTTACCTTGGGTTTCGTGGCGGGCATTCCTGGCGTCGAAATCCGAACTATCTTCAACGATCTGCTACCCAGAAACGATCCCTTCGTGAAGGTCTTCTTCGCGCACAAGAACTTCGGCAATCCCTTGACCATGACCATCATGATCAAGAATAAGAAAGGCGATATCTACAATCCCGAGACGCTCGGCAAGGTCTATAAGATCACTCGCGATATCGACTTGGCGCCCGGCATCGACCACGACCAGATCATCTCGATCGCAACGGAAAAGATGCGCTACGCCGAAGCGACGCGCGACGGTATCGACACCAAGCCGTTGATGGATGCCAAAGCGCCGATCAACGACGCAGAAATTAACGAGTTCAAACGCCGTGTGAACATCTCGCCGAACGCGCAGACGTTCTACATTTCGGGCGACAGTACCGCGACCCTTATCAACGCCGCCTTCCTCGATACCCTCGACTATGGCAAGTCCTTCGACTACGTGCAGGCGCTGGTCGAACGTGAGCGCGACGCTAACCATGACATCTTCTTGGTCGGACAGCCCGCCCTGACGGGCTGGGTCTATCGCTTGCAGCACCAGACCTATCGGATCTTCGCCGCCACCATCGGCGTGCTCATCGTCACGCTGATTCTTTACATGGGCAATATTGCCGGTGTGGTGATGCCGATCGGATGTGCGGCCGTGGCCGGACTGTGGGGATTCGGTACCATCGGCTGGTTGGGCCGACCGATAGAGCCGCTGCTCATGATCGTGCCCCTGCTGCTGGTCGCCCGCTCGTTCTCGCACTGTGTGCAGTACACCGAGCGCTACTACGAGGTTTTGCATCATGTGAAGGATCGTGTGCTGGCCGCTGAGATCACCATGGGCATCATGATGGCACCGTCGGTGCTCGGCATTCTCACCGACGTGTTTGGCATCATTTTCATCGCCATCGCGCCGATCAAGACCATGGTCAACCATTCGATTTTCTGCGGCTTCTGGGCTTTCTGGATTATCCCAACCGGCGTATTTCTGGCGTCGATCATGCTGTCCTATCTGCCGGTGCCGAATAACATTGAGAAGATCGTCGGCGGCAAGGATAAGGAAACCGGCTACCATCTCCTGCAGACCAAGCTGCTTGAGGGTATTGCAGGCATCACCTACGGCAACGCCGCCCGCGTGACGGCGGTGATCGTGACTATTCTTGGTATCGGCTCGATCTATCTGAGCATGCAGATCAAGATTGGCAACCCGGTCGAAGGCAGCAACCTGGTATGGGACAACTCCGAGTTCAATACCGGTACGCGCGCCATCAACTCGCACTTCCCCGGCACCAACACGCTGGAAATCGTGCTCGAAGCCAAATCGCGCAAGAATGACCACCGTGTGGTGAACACGCCGGAAGTTGTGAAGGTCGCGACAGAGCTGCAGCGCACCCTGGAAGCGGATCCGAACCTGCCGCCACGTGCGACGCTGTCCTTTACGGACTACATGAGCGGTGTCAACCGGCTGTTCTCGGGTGGTAATCCCAAGTGGCTGCCGCTGGACCCGACCCAGGAAGCAATTTCGGCCGCCGGCTTTGCCGCATTGATGGGCTCCAATGCCATCAACTTCGGCCACGTCGCCGACTTCGAATTCCAGGATTCGACAGTCTCGCTATGGTTCCGCGACAACAAGCAGGAAACCGTCGACGCGGCACTGGCGGCTGCCACCAAGGCGGTCGACAAGGTCGGGCGCGTTCATCCCGAGTTCAACGTGCTGCTCGCGACTGGCGTAATCGCCTTGCAGCAGGCCATGAACAACGTGGTACACCAATACCATTGGTTGATTCTGGGTTGCGTGAACCTGGGCGTGTTTTTCCTCTCCTGGTACGCCTACCGTTCGATCGTGGCGGCCTTCCTGCTGCTGATACCGGTCAACCTGTCGAACTTCATGCTGATCGCGTCCATGCACATCCTCGGTATCGGTCTCGACATCAACGCAGTCATCGTGGCGGTCATGGGTGTCGGCGTCGGTATCGACTACGGCATCTACCTGCTGTCGCGTATCTGTGAGGAGTACGTCGCACAGGAACATGACTTGAAGAAGGCTATCTTTGCCTCCTTGACCACCACCGGCAGGGCCATCATGTTTACCGCATCCATCATGCTGCTGGGCATCTTGCCGTGGTACTTCCTGTCGGATCTGAAGTTCATGGCCAACATGGGCCTGCTGCTGGTGGCCATCATGTTGATCAACATGGTGCTCTCGCTAGTAGCGCTGCCGCTGCTGGTATGGTTCGTCAATCCGAACTTCATGCGTCGGACCGATCTGCTGGTAGGCGAAAACGTCGACCTGTCGCAGTTCATGGACAAGGTCGAGACACCCCTCTAAGCAGACGTCGTCGCCGCAGCCCACGCGCTGCGACGATGTTCTCAATCGCTCCTGACGACCCCATGCCTGCGGGCATGGGGTCCTTCCTTTCCTGCTCTGCTTCCAATCCCCGCACACCCCCCAGCTCGTCGTCGAACCTCGGCATCCATAGCGCTTGATGCGATACGTCAATTCTTGTTTCCCTATTTCCGCGTGACGATGAATTCCCGTTGAGCACGATGCTAAGATGCAGGCAGCGACGACATCGCAGGGAATAGCGCTCCAGCACATGAGCGCTGGCGTTGGTAACAGGGGCAGCGGATGGGATTGCTGGACGAACTGAAGAAACGGGCTGCGGCAAAGGAAGCGCAACGATCCTCGAACGCCGAGGACGATGCACGTGCTGACGAGATCAGAGCGGTTGCGCTGCCTGCGCTTTTCCGCATTCACGCCAACCTCGCCGAACTGGTCAAGCAACTGCAAATCCTCGAAGAAGAGACGCCAGTCAGTCTCAAGATTCCCGGCATCGGCGCGGTCAGTGGCTTTCACCAGGGCAATTACTCGGTCAGTGCCGAGGGCACGCCGCCCAACAGCGTGACGCTGCGTTGTAGTTTACGTCTTGCCAAGGTGCGTCCGCTGGAGCTCACCACCGCCGGCACCTCGCCCACCACCTGGGTCGATCGCCTGCGTCGTCAGGACCTGCCGCTCAAGGTGGTACGCGTCACCGACACCCGCAGCGCGAATCAAAAGGCCTTGGTCACCATCGAAGGGCCGGTGCCAGTGATGCTGCAATTTGACATCGATGTTGAACACGCGGCCCTGCAACTCGTCACGCGCAATTACGATGAGCTGGTCGAGCGACGTCAGTTTTTCAATCCCGCCGATGTCACTGAACAGTGGTGCGAAGAGCTGCTGAAATTCGTGACCCGCACAGCGAACTCCTTCATGCGCCATGAGGTCTCGACCGATGTCCGCGATCAATTGCGGCGCCGGCTGGAATGGGAGAAACACAAGCAGCAGACCGTCGAGGAAACCACCGAGACACGGCTCGCCGCCAGCGGCAAGTTCAAGAGCCTGTTCAAGCGTCCACCGCAGCTCAAACTTGCCTGGCGCGGCCTGAGCTGGGATCTTGCCACCCACGTCGGCGCCTTCACCCTGGGCCGGGTCAGCGATTGCGATTTGCGCATGCGCCGCGAGCGGGTATCACGCTTCCACGCTAGCATCGAATTCAAGGAGGGCGAGTACCACCTGGTCGACGAGAGCAGCAACGGCACCTATGTGCGTTTCATCGACGGGCGCCGCGCCGCATTGCACAAGTCGACGCTGCTGCTACATGGTAGCGGCACCATCTCACTGGGTGGCGAGGCCGGCGACGACGACCCCGATCTAATTCATTTCGTGCTGTAACGGCGGCCAATGGGCGCTCCTTCCCGCCGCGCAGGCCGCTCGTCTCAGATCACGCCCGCCTCGCGCAGACGGGCCAGTTCAGCGGCGTCATAACCGAGTTCGCCGTAGATGTCCGCGTTGTGCTGACCCAGTGTCGGCGCCGCCTCACGGATCGTTGTCGGCGTGCGCGAGAATTTCGCGGCCGGTCCGGTCAAGGGCACTTCTCTACCGTCGGACAAGCGCGTCGGCTGCAGCATGTCGCGCGCCGCGACATGGGGATGACGGGCGGCCTCGGCGAAGGTGTTGACGCGCGTCACCGCCAAACCAATCGTCGTCAACTTCTCCGCCGCTTCGTCGGCCGTGAACTGGCGACACCAGTTCGCCATCAAGGCATCGAGTTCGTCGCGACGCTCGACCCGCTCGACATTACGCAAACCATCGAGATGCGTGCATCCCATCAAGCCGCACAAGGCACGCCAATGACTGTCGAGCAGCACGCCAGCGTAGATACGTCCGTCGGAACACTCATAGACATTGACCGGCGCGGCGATGGCGAACTGATTGCCAAAACGTTTGAGCGGCACGCCGACCGCACCGGCAGTCAGATTGCCGTTGCTCTGGAACAAGAGACCGTCGATCAGGGCGACATCGACATGCTGGCCTTCGCCGCTGCGATTGCGATGCGTAAGCGCGGCCAGCGCGCCGAGGGCGCCATGCATGCCGGCCAGATCATCGCCGAGAAAAGTCGGCGCCTTGGTCGGGCCGCCCTCGGGCTCGCCGTTCAATGAGGTCCAGCCACAGAAGTTCTGCGCGATGGGGTCATAGGCCGGCCGTTCCGAGAGCGGACCATACTGTCCATAGCCACTGACCGAGACATAGACGATGTCGGGCTTGACCGCCGCCACGTCGGCATAGCCCACGCCCCAACTGGCGAGTGTGCCGGGCTTGAAGTTCTCGATGACGATGTCGGCGCGCTGGCACAGTTTCAAGAAAATCTCGCGCCCTTGCGGCAAGCGCAGATCCAACGACACGTTCTGCTTGTTGCGGTTAACGGTTTCGTGGGCGACGGTCAGCTTGGAATCCGGCAGAAAGGGCGGCAGCACACGCGCCACTTCGCCCTGTGGATGCTCAACCTTGATCACCGTCGCGCCGAAATCCGCCAGGATGCAGGCCGCCATCGGACCGGCCCAGGTGGTGGTCGCTTCGACCACGGTGACGCCATGCAGCGGCCCGCGCACATCATCGCGGGCCTTGGCGTAGAACGCGCTTTTGTCCATCGTCATCCCCTGTCTGGCATTGCCATCTTGTGAATACTTGTCGGCTGATTGTAGCGAGCCGGCGCCGGCCTGCGGAGCCGCATCATGAGACCACCACGAAGGCTCAAGCCGCGCTGGCAGCGTGCCGCTAAGACCAGTCGGATTGTTCCGTTCAACCAGTCGTACCCGCGCTCATGTCACTGATCATCGGCATTGTCCTCGTTCTCGGCTGTGTGGCCGGAGGTTTCGTCCTGTCCCACGGCGAACTCGCGGCGCTATGGCAACCCTATGAGTTATTGGTCATCGGCGGCGCCGCCTTCGGCGCCTTCGTGATCTCCAATCCAGGCAAGGTCGTGAAGGCGACCTTTGGCGCCATCCCCAAGCTGCTCAAGGGCTCGAAGTACAAGAAAGAGTTCTACATGGACACCCTCGCGCTGCTTTACGACCTGCTGGTCAAGGCCCGCAAGCAGGGCATGATGGCGCTGGAAGGCGACGTCGATAAACCGGAGTCCAGCGAAATTTTCGGCAAATACCCGACCCTGCTGGGGGATCACCACCTTATTGAATTTATCACCGACTACCTGCGCCTGCTGGCAGCGGGCAGCATCACCAGTCCTTATGAGCTCGACGCGCTGATCGATGTCGAACTGGAAAGCCATCATCAGGAAGGCCACAAGCCCTCCGCCGCTCTGACCCGCGTCTCCGATGGCCTGCCGGGCTTCGGTATCGTCGCGGCGGTGCTCGGCATCGTCATCACCATGGGCGCCATCGGCGGCCCGCCGGCCGAGCTTGGCCATCATGTCTCTGCCGCCTTGGTCGGTACTTTCTTAGGCATTCTGCTCGCCTACGGTTTCGTCGGCCCGATGGCGACCGCGCTTGAACACCAGGCGGCCGACGAAGCTGCGCTGTTTCTCGCCATCAAGAACACGCTGGTCGCGTCGGCGCAGGGCTACGCGCCCCAGATCGCCGTCGAGTTCGGACGCAAGGCCATCGGCGGTATCGATCGGCCGTCGTTCATGGAGCTTGAGAATCGCGTGAAGGGCAAGTAAGGGCGGAGCGTAGATCATGGCCGCGAACCAGGGCGCCGCCCCGATCATCATCAAGAAGATCAAGAAAGGTGGCCACGGTCACCATGGCGGCGCGTGGAAAGTCGCGTTCGCTGATTTCGTGACCGCGATGATGGCGTTCTTCATGTTGATGTGGTTGATGTCCTCGACCACCGTCGAGCAGCGCGCTGCGATCTCCTCCTACTTCAACGACCCGATGGCGACCACCGGCTATTCCGGTAACGGCGCCGGCAATCCGGCCTTGAACGGCGGCGACGGCATTCTCTCCGGCCGCGGCGAAAACCCCTTCACCTCGCAATCGACCAACAAGGACAACACCACCAACAACGGTCCGGCCGAAGAAGAAGACGCTGACAAACTCGACAAGGCGCGCATGGTCAAGATGATGGACGAGTTGAAGGCCGTGGTAGACGCCGGCAAGGGCTTGAAGGATTTCGCCGACCAGGTGTTGTTCGACATCACGCCCGAGGGTTTACGCATTCAGATCGTGGATAAGGAAAACCGCGCAATGTTCGACCAGGGCAGCGCGCATCTCAAGAATTACACGGCGGAAATTCTCCACGAGATAGTCAAAGTCATCAGCGAAGCACCGAATCGCATTTCGGTGTCAGGCCACACCGACGCCACGCCTTACGCCTACGACCGTGAATACGGCAACTGGGAATTATCCGCCGATCGCGCCAATGCCGCGCGGCGCGAACTCTTGAATGGTGGCCTGCCAGAGGACAAGGTCGGCCGCGTAGTCGGTCTCGGTTCGTCTGATCTGCTCGACCCGAGTCAGCCGCAGGCACCGATAAATCGACGCATCAGCATTGTGGTACTACGCGGTGATTTCGGTAAGGCCGTCAGCATGGACGGTGCACAGCCCGCTGGCGATGAAGCCGATGCGAAGACTGCGGCTGCAGATGATGCCGCCGCGCCGGCGGCCGCCGCGCCCATCGAGGCTGCCGCCGAAACGGGCATCGCTACAGCGACAGCTGTCGCGCCGGCAACACCCACGGTAGCCAAGGGCCTAGCACCCACGGCGAGCGCGGCAGCCGCCGATGCGGTGGCCGCCTTGACCGCGCTGGCGCCGGTCGCCGCCAAAGCGGCAGCAATCAAGGCGGCGCCCGCAAAAATTGCCAAACCGAGTAAGGCTGCCAAGGCCGCAAGCAAACCGAAAGCTACGAACTAGGGGATCAGAGGTTCGAATCCTTGCGGGCGCGCCAAATAGAAAAGCCGGGGTATCTATTACCTGCCGCAG
>JAYWAC010000228.1:0-10893 GCA_043782755.1 Pseudomonadota bacterium
AGCACCAGATCCAAGGTCTGCTGTTGCACGGCGACATTGCGTTCGGCAACATCCAAGCGCAGCTGCGCGCCACGTAAATCGATGTAGGAACTCGCCACGGTCGATAACAGAGACAACAGCACGTTGTTGCGCACCGCTTCCAGCGAACCGAGATCAGCCGCCGCCGCTTCGACCGAGCGGCGCACACGCCCGAACAGATCGACTTCCCACAACAGGTCGACACCGATGGTGGCGAGCGAACGGGTCGGCGCCTCGTCGTGCGCATCGGCCTTGCGTTGCGCGGCTTGCGCCTCGCGACGCTCGCGCACCGTGCCGTTCACATCGGCACTCGGCAACTGGCGGGTTTCAACCTGATTCAATTGCGCGCGGGCCGCTTCGACATTCGCGATCGCGACCATGAGATCGTTGTTAGCTTTCAGCGCCTGAGCTATCAGGGCATCGAGATCGGGGTCTTGGAGCGTCTGCCACCAGAGCTCGGGCGGCTCGCTCGCCACCACCGCATTGGCAGTGCCAGCCGCGCCTGCTGCAGGAAATGCGACGATGGCCTGCGCGTCGTTATGTTCGGGTGCCTGGTAATCCGGACCGACAGCCGCGCAACCAGCGAGCAGCGCCAGCAGCATCGCGCTCGCCAGCGAGTGGCGCATCATGTCGGCCAGTCTCCCACGCTCTCCTTCATGCGACGACGGCGACGCTCACCACGCTGCGCCACACCACGACAGACGATGTAAAACACCGGCGTGAACAACAGACCGAAGAAGGTCACACCGAGCATGCCGGAAAACACCGCTGTGCCCAGCGACTGACGCATCTCGGCGCCGGCACCGGTGGCCAACGCGAGCGGCACCACACCCATGATGAAGGACAACGAGGTCATGAGTATCGGACGCAGGCGCATGCGCGCCGCCTGCATGGCGGCTTCGCGGCGACCGAGACCACTGGCCTCGGCCTGGCGCGCGAATTCGACGATCAGAATCGCGTTCTTGGCAGCCAGACCAATCAACACGATGAAACCGATCTGCACCAGGATGTCGTTCGACAGGCCACGCAGGCCAACACCCGTCACCGAGGCGAGCAGACACATCGGCACGATCAGAATGACGGCGAGCGGCAGCATCCAGGATTCATACAGCGCCGCCAGCACCAGGAACACGAAAGCCACGCCGAGCCCGAAAGCCATGCCTGCGGTATTGCCGGCGAGCCTTTCCTGCAGGGCGAGATCCGTCCATTCGAAACCATAACCTTCGGGCAGTACTTCAGCGGCCAGCTTCTCGATGGCGTCCAGCGCCTGCCCGGTTGACTTGCCGGGTGCGGCCACGCCCTGCACCTCGGCGGCGGTATAGAGATTGTAACGCGCCACGCGATAGGCGCCGGTCAGATTGTGGAAGGTGGTGAGCGAACCGAGAGGCACCATCGCACCGCGATTAGAACGGGTCTTGAGCTTGAGCAGATCGGAGGGGTCGTCACGATAGTCACCATCGGCCTGAGCGGTGACGCGATAGGTGCGACCAAGGAAATTGAAATCGTTGACGTAGGCCGAACCCAGATAGATTTCCAGCGTATCCAGCACCCTTTCGGCGGGCACGGCGAGCTTCTCGGCGCGGGTACGATCGATGTCGGCGAAGATCTTCGGCGTCGCGGTGTTGAAGGTCGTGAAGACGTTCTTCACTTCCGGCAATTTGTTGGCGCGTGCGATGAATTCACTGGCGACCTGCTCAAGGGCTTTCACGCCGTGACCACCACGGTCCTCGATGTAGAGCTTCCAACCCCCGCCGGTACCGATGCCGCGCACCGGCGGCGGCGGCACGACGAAGGCCATCGCTTCCTGAATCACGCCGAGCTTCTGTTGCGCCTCGACCAGGGTCGCAGCGACTGCATGGCCGCGTTCGGCGCGCTCCTTGTAAGGCGCGAGCGGACAGAAGGCCGCGCCGGCGTCGGGCGCGTTGGTGCGCGTCGCGCCGTCGAAACCGGCAAAGCCCGCGCAATGGGCGATGTCCGGCATGCCGAGCAGGATGCCGGCTGCGCGGCGCACCACTTTATCGGTACGCATCACCGACGAACCCGGCGGCAAACGGTAGACGGTAATGATGTAGCCCTGATCCTGCTGCGGGATGAAGCCGGTAGGCGTATGCCTGAAGGTCGTGAAGGTCAATGCGATGAGGCCGGCGTAGATCACCATCATGATCAGCGTCATACGTACCAGGCGACGGGTGACCGCCGCATAAGCACTGGCAAAGCCGGCGAAGGTCGCGTTGAAGCCGCGCGCGAACAAACTGAAGGGATAGAGCAACATCGTGATCAGCGGATGGCGCTTGGCATCGGCGCGATGGGCGCGCAGCAGTAACGCACCGAGAGCCGGCGACAAGGTCAGCGAGACCAGCGCCGAGATTACCGTCGCACTGGCGATGGTCAGGGCGAACTGGCGATAGAACTGGCCCGAGATGCCGGAAATGAAGGCGGTCGGCACGAACACCGCCGCCAGCACCAGGGCAATCGCGACCAGTGCGCCGCCGACTTCATCCATGGTCTTGTGCGCCGCCTCACGCGGTGACAATCCTTCGGCCAGATAGCGCTCGATGTTTTCCACCACCACGATCGCGTCGTCGACCGCGATACCGACAGCCAGCACCAGGCCGAACAAGGTGAGGTTGTTGATCGAGAAGCCGAAGGCACTCATCACCGCGAAGGTGCCGATCAGCGCGATGGGAATCGCGACGACGGGAATGATGGCGGCCCGCCACGACTGCAGAAACACCATGATCACCAACACCACCAGCGCCATCGCTTCGAAGATGGTGAGGTAGACCTCGTGCACCGAGTCGGCGATGAACTGAGTGGGATTGAAGGCGATCACATAGGCGACACCCGTTGGCAGTTCCTTGCCGATCTCCTTCATCAGGCTTTCGATCGAGCGCGCGGTCTCGATGGCATTCGAGCCCGGGCGCTGCAGGATCGGCATCGGCAGTGCCGGCTTGCCGTCGATGTAACCGATGGTGGAATAGTCCTGCGCGCCAAGCTCGATACGCGCGACGTCCTTCAGCCGCGTGATGCGGCCGGCCGCAGCACGTTTCACCACGATGTCGCCGAACTGGACAGGATCAAGGAAGCGTCCCTGGCTCTCGACCGCGAGTTCAAAGGCGCCGGTGTGTGGCACCGGCTGCGCGTTGATGGTGCCCGATGCGACCTGCACGTTGTTGGCACGCACTGCCTCGACGATTTCGGTGGCGGTGAGCTCACGCGCCGCCGCGCGTTCCGGATCGATCCAGATGCGCATGCCATAGGCACGCTCGGCGAAGATACTGATCTGACCCACGCCGTTCAGGCGCGCGAGACGATCGACGATATGGGTGCGGGCATAGTTCGACAGATAGGTCGGATCGCGCGAACCATCCGGCGAGTAGATATGCACCACCATCAACATGTCGGGCGAGTTCTTGGTGACATTGACGCCAAGTCGCCGCACGTCTTCGGGCAGTCGCGGCACGGCAATCGCGACGCGGTTCTGCACCAGCACCTGGGCGATGTCGAGATTGGTGCCGAGTTCAAACGTGACGTTGATGATCAGACGGCCGTCGCCTGTCGCGGAAGACTGCATGAACAGCATGTGATCAACACCGTTGATCTCCTGTTCAAGTGGCGTGGCGACGGTGTCGGCGACGGTCTCAGCGCTGGCGCCGGGATAGGTGGCGGTGACCTGGATAGTCGGCGGCACGATATCCGGGTATTGCGCTATCGGCAGGGCCACATAGGCGATGGCGCCGACCAGCACGATGATGATCGAGATGACGGCCGCGAAGATCGGCCGATCGACGAAGAAATGCGTGAAGCGCATGGCTTACTTGAAGGTGCCGTCGGCGTCGACGGTGGTCTCGGTCGGCGTCACCGGCTTGCCCGGATGGGCGCGGATAATGCCGTTGACGACGATGGTCTCGTCCTGCTTGAGGCCATCGCGCACCACGCGCAGCCCGTCGATGATCGGCCCGAGCGTCACCACCCGTGCCTCGATGATGTTGCCCTTGGCCAACACCATCACCAGCTTGCGTGCCTGGTCGGCGACCACCGCGATGTCGGGAATCATCACCGCGTCATGTTCGCCGGCGCCGAACAAGCGCGCGCGCGCGAACATGCCGGGCAGCAATACGTGGTCGGGATTGGGGAAAGTAGCGTGGCCGCGGATGGTGTCGGAATTGGGGTCGATTTCATTATCGACAAAGGTCATGTGGCCCTTGTGCACCCAATCGGTCTCGTCGATGAGCTGGGCTTCGATACGATTCGGCACGTCGCGCGAGGACGGCCGCGTGCCGGCGTTGTCGAGACGCGTATAGCGCAGGAACTCGGCTTCCGAGGCTTCGATCTCAAGTTCGATAGGATCAATCGAAACGATGGTGGTAAGCACGCTCGAATCCGCAGTGCCGCCGGAGATCAGATTGCCAACGTCGATACGGATGTCCGACAGACGGCCAGCCATGGGCGCATGCACTTCGGTGAAATCGAGGTTGAGTTCGGCGCTATGCAGGGCGGCCTTGGCGGCATCGACTTCGGCCTGCGCGGCGTCTCGCTTGGCGCGACGTTCCTCGGCGGTTTCCTTACTCATGGCGCGCGACGATTCCAGTCGCTGGCCACGCTCGAATTCGAGCTGCGCGACCTTGAGCTGGGTGTTGACTCGATCGACCTCAGCCTTGGCGCGTGCGACCTCGGTCTTGAACGGTCGCTGATCGATGACAAACAGCAGTTCACCCTGATCGACCATCTGGCCTTCCTTGAAGTGCACCGACTCCAGATAGCCCGACACGCGCGCGCGCACGTCGACGCGCTCCTTGGCGATGAAGCGACCGGTGTAGTCGTCCCATTCGGTAATGCGTTTGAAAACCGGCTTGGCAACCGTCACCGCCGGCGGTGGCGGTTCGGCGGCAGCCGACGCGGGATCGGCGGCTTGTACCTTATGGCCGCTGACCACCATCAATACGATCAGTAGACCGGCGAGCGCGCCTCCTGCGGCGCCGACACTCAACTTCGCCTTCACGGTCATGTTCGACCTGCCCTCAAGAGACATGATTGCTGCCGTGCAGTATCGCAGAAAGCCCGCGAGCGGACGATACCGATTCGGGGAAGGGCGCGCGTTTCGCGCTCGTGTCATGACACGGTTGCAATGGTATCGGTCCGGCGTAACAGGGTCAGAGCATCACGAAGCGCTGGCGCTCGCGGCGCGCAAATGCGTGCGATCGTGAGGCTCGCGCAACCAGTCTTCATAGAAGGCCGGGCCGCGCGGAATAATACCGTTAGGGTTGACGTGGATGATGGAGTAATAGCCACGCACGAAATGGGCAAGGTTGACGGTCTCCGCTACACCCGGCACCTGATAGAGCTCACGCAGATAATTCGATAAGGCCGGGTAGCTCGCGATCGTGCGCTGATTGCATTTGAACAGGCTGTGATAGACCAGATCGAAACGCAGCAGACTGGCGAGCAGACGCCAGTCTGCCTCGGTCAGGCGCGTGCCCACTAGGTAGCGTTGGGTGGCGAGACGCGCGTCCAGACTATCCAAGGTCGCGAACAATTTATCGAAAGCTTCGTCGTAGGCTTGCTGGCTGCGCGCCAGGCCAACGCGATAGACGCCGTTATTGACGCCCTCGTAAACCCGTTGATTAATCGTGTCGATATCGGCGCGCAATTCCAGCGGGTAGTAGTCCTCGCGTGCATCGGTGAACGCATCGAAAGCGCTGTTCAACATGCGGATGATTTCCGAGGACTCGTTGTTGACGATGGTGTGTGTGGCTTTGTCCCATAACACCGGCACCGAGACCGTGCCGCTGTAGTGCGGCCGCGCAGCGCTATAGGCCTCGTGCAGATGGGTGTAAGCATTAACCGCGTCGCGCGTACAACCGCCCGGATAGTCGCCGAAGATCCAACCTTCGCGGCGGTCATTGGGAATGGCGATGGTCATGGAGATGACGTTCTCCAGACGCTTCAAACGACGGAACAGTATCGTGCGCCAGGCCCACGGGCAGTGATAGGCGACATAGAGATGGTAACGGCCCGCCTCGGCCTTGAAGCCGGATGCGCCATCGGCGCTGACAGTGCCACGAAAGGCAGCGGGCTCACGCACGAAGCGCCCGTCTTGAATGGGAATCATGGTCGCATCGGCGTCCCACACGCCATTGATCAACAGGCCCATGGCCAGTCTCCCATTGCAGTAGTGCAGCCCATTGTAGTGGCGAAGCGCGCTGCAGGGACGCCAGGGACAAATCGATAAATGGTGTGACGGCAAATCATGCCGATGACGCGGCTAGTTTTGCCGCTGACTGGCAAGCTTTGCCCCACGCATGGTCCTGCGCAGTCGTTGATCTGCGGCCTTGAGCGGTCTCGGCATTTCGGCCCGATTCGTGCAAGACGTCCGCCAACGACGAGCGCCGCACCGCCAGGCGCCGTCAGGCGTCATCACGCGACTTACGAGTAATCACCATGACCAGTATCAGTTCTACTCTCAACCTCGGCGCCATGACCATGATACGCGGCGCCCATCATCTTGATGGCGCACGCGATGCCGGGCAGCTCGCCGAGCAGTTGTTCAGCAAGCTCGACAGCAGCGGCCAGGGCTATCTCAAGAAAGCCGATTTACAGGCGGTGTTGAACGACGGTTCGCAGGCTGCCAAGCGCGTCACCCCTGGCGATCTCGATGCCTTGTTTACCGGCTTTGATGCCGATGGCGACGGCAAGCTGACCAAACAGGAGTTCACCGACTCGGTCAAAAAGCTCGCCGATCAATTGACGCAGCAGTTGCGCATGAAGGATGCGCAGGCCACAGCACAGAATAGCGGTGCCCTAGCGCCGCCAGCGCCCGCCGACGGGACCTGCGGCTTCACCAAGGATGGCACTGTGACGGCAAGCGCGACGGATGCCGCCGGCCCCGTCGACACGAAGGCGCAGATGATGATGCAGCTCATGAAGCTGCTGCAGGTCTATGGCGGCAGCAGCGAGGAGCCTCACCAGCATGCAGCGACGATGCAGCCCGTGACGGTGTAGGTCTGCGTGTAGGTGCGACCATTCGCACACTCGTTCCAAGGCGCGCCGTTCAATGTGCGAATGGTCGCACCTACAAAGCGCCGTGGTTTGCCCTGGCGATCCTATGCCACGATCAGATAAATCGCCTCGATGAACTGCGGATCAACTTCGTCCATCAATTCTTCGCCGCTGCAATCCACGCTTAAGCCATGGCTAGTCAACAGCGCGAGATCGGCGGTCTGTTCGCGCGGGATGCGCTCCGAATAACTGCCAGTGCCCGAGTAGTTGGCGACCGTGTCGGCAACCTTGAGTATCGCGGCTTCCGGACCGGCATGCTGCGCGCGCTGCGGCTCATGATGCCAGTAGACGGTGTCGACCAGCGTGTTGGGCAAATGCCAGCTGTCCAGCATCATGCCACCGAGCAAGGCGTGATCGAAGCCTAAGTCACGCTGCTCGAGACCATGTAGTGCCTCTTCGTCTCCGGCCGCTTCGATAATCACAGCTTGGGCGATTTCTGGAAAGCGCTTGTTGATGAGCAGGGTGCCGATGTCATGCAGCATGCCGGCCACGAACAAACGCTCGGGATGCAGCACCCGCGCACGTCGAGCAATGGCCTGCGCCACCAGACCGGTATACACGCCGTGGCGCCAGAAGGAATTCATGTTGGTGACCGAACTCGACAGGCGCGAGAACGACTGCACCGCGCACACGGCGGTGACTATCTTCTGAATTTCGCCCATGCCGAGCAGCATCACCGCGCGAGTGATGGTGTCGACCCGGCCTGGCAGGCCGTAGAACGCGCTGTTGGCAAGTTTCAGGATGCGGGCGGTGAGGTTCGGATCACGAATCACGACCAGCGCCAGTTGTTCGAGCGAGGTGCTGTCGTCCGCTACCAGTTCGTTGATCTTGAGGCATACATCGGGCGGCGAGACCAGTGCCGACGTGTCTTCGATGAGGCTGCGCGCAATGCGTTCGCCCGGCGATGTGATGTCCATATGGACGGCAGGCATGCTCACGATGGCTGTCCTTGTTGTTATTCCCCGATGCGAATCTTTGTCGGCCGCAAGGCGGCAAGCTTGAGCCGGTTCGACGAGCAATCTTGCCGGCCTGTCCTGGATCGGTCGCGCGCTTGCACGGCTTGCCAGCGACGCGTCGTCGGTGACACATTGGCGCCTGCGTTCAAGGGGAGACATCGATGACTACTGAAGCGCCGCCCGCCGGGTCGGCACAAGACGCTTGCGCCTCGGCGCCACGTCGGCGCCTGTTATGCGCGGCGGTGGCGGCGAGCGTCGTGAGTCCACTGCTCAGCCTGGCGGCCGACGCCGACCCCAGCAAACAGCCGCTCGCGCCGGGTGATGTGCTGGCTTTCGCCTCCTGGGAAGACGAGCCGCGCATCGTCACAGCAGCCGACGTGCTACTCGATGCCGCGCCGTTGTCGGTCTATCCGCAAGACCCCGCCAGCGGCGTGACGCGCGACAACGCGCGACTCAATCAAATCCTCTTACTGCGTCTCGACCCGTCTAGCCTCGACGACGCTACCCGCGCCCGCGCGGTCGACGGCATCGTCGCCTACTCGGCCATCTGCACCCACGCCGCCTGCGCGGTCAGTGAATGGCAAGCAGACAAGCGACATCTGGTCTGCCCCTGCCATTCCTCGGAATACGACCCGGCCAAGAGCGCGGCGCGCGTGACCGGCCCGACGGCGCGCGCGCTGCCGGCCCTGCCCATCAAACTCGTTGGCGACAAACTCGTGATCGCCGGCCCTTTCAGCGCGGCGCTCGGCGCCCCCGCAACCTGAGGCGATGATCATGCGACCCACCCTGTTAGCTCTGGGCTTACTCCTGTTGTTGAGCGGTGCGAGTCAGGCCGCCGAGCCGGTGCCCTATTCCCCTGTCACCGCCGAACGTCTTACTCATCCCGAGCCCGGCAACTGGCTCATGTACCGCCGCACCTATGACAGCTGGGGCTACAGCCCGCTGAAGCAGATCGACACCAGCAACGTCGCGCAATTGAAACCCCTGTGGAGTTTCTCTACCGGTGTCGAGGAAGGTCATCAATCACCGCCCATCGTCAACGACGGCGTGATGTTCATCACCACACCGCGCGATCAAGTGCTAGCGCTCGATGCGCGCAGCGGTGAACTGATCTGGCGTTATCGCCGCGAATTGCCGGCTGATTTATTTCAACTCCATCCCACCAATCGCGGCGTGGCCTTGTATGGCGACCGCGTCTATATCGCCACCGTCGACGCCTTCCTGGTTGCGCTCGACGCGCGTACCGGCGCGCTGATCTGGGAAAAGCCGGTAGAGAATTATCTGGCCGGTTACTACATGACCATGGCGCCGCTGGTGGTCGACGGCAAAATCATGGTCGGCGTATCGGGCGGCGAATTCGGCGTGCGCGGTTTCATTCAGGCCTTCGACGCGCAAAGTGGCGAGTCACTGTGGAAGACCTTCACCGTGCCCGGCCCCGGCGAGCCCGGTCATGATTCCTGGCCCGGCGAGACCTGGAAGCATGGCGGCGTGCCGGTATGGGTCACTGGCAGTTACGATCCCGAGACCAAGCTCGCCTACTGGGGCACCGGCAATGCCGGGCCATGGATGGGTGACCAACGTGCCGGCGACAATCTCTACTCCACCTCGGTGATCGCGCTCGATGTCGCTAGCGGTCAGATTCGTGCTCATCACCAATACCACTGGAACGATTCCTGGGACTGGGACGAAGTCGCGGCACCGCTGCTGATCGATCTGCCGCATAACGGCAAAATGCAAAAGAGCCTGGTGCACGCCGGCCGCGATGGCTATCTGTGGGTGCTGGAGCGCTCGGCCAACGACATCCGCTTCGTCAGCGGTCAACCCTATGTCCATCAGAATGTCTTCACCAAGCTCGACGCCGAGACCGGTAGGCCCACCTACGATCCAACCAAGGTGCCGCACAGTGGTGGTCGCTCGGAATTCTGTCCCAGCTTGTGGGGCGGCAAGGACTGGCCGCCGACTGCCTACAGTCCCGACACTGGTTATCTCTATATTCCGGCCAACGAAAACCTGTGCAGCGCCTTCACCGGCGAGAAGGCCAAGTATCGTCGCGGCGAACTCTACATGGGCGTGCCGTTCGCCAAGATTGAAGTCTTGCCAACACCCGAGGCGCGCGATCACATCGGCGAACTGCAGGCCTGGGATCTCAAGACCGGCAAGAAGATGTGGACCACTAAGTTCAAGTCGCACAACTGGGGGCCGGTGCTCACCACCGCCGGTGGCCTGGTGTTTTCGGGCGGCACCAACGATCGTTACTTCCGCGCTTTCGATGCCAAGGATGGCAAGATCCTCTGGCAGCAGCGCACCAACTCCGGTGTGGTCGGTGTGCCGACCAGTTACAGTCTCGATGGCAAGCAATATGTCGCCGTGCAGTCGGGCTGGGGTGTCGATGCGCAGCGCAAACAGGATTTTCTGGACAAAGCCTTCGGCACCCGTACTCAGGTGCCGCAGGGCGGTGTGTTATGGGTATTCGGCCTGCCGTGAGCAGGTCTGGGAGAATGCGCCTTGATCCCATTGAACCGCCATGGACCGCGCATCCTGCTGCATAAGTTAAAGCGCTGGTGCGAACCGGATCTCGACCTAAGGCGAGTCGAAAGAGTCTTCGATGAATTCGACCGGGTGCGAGGCTTCGAGGCCTGGCAGGCGCATTGCCGCGCGCAATTGCGCCGTCCACCGCCGGCCGCTGCCAATCACGAGCCGGTGGTCGAGCAGGGCTTCGTCACCGTGCAGGCCATGACACCTTCCACCGCCGGCGCCTTGCTCGATGCCGTCAGTCGCGATCAGGAAGTGGCGCGGCTGAAACGCGACTCGGCCAAGCTCGAAGGTTATGAACTCGACAACCCCGCGCTCGTGCAAGACC
>JAYWAC010000229.1:0-10866 GCA_043782755.1 Pseudomonadota bacterium
CAAACAGACCGCCCAATTCGACCAACGACAATTGCAGGGTTAAGCATGCTTGCACCGTTACGCGCCGACCAGGTCGGCAGTCTGTTACGACCGGCAAAACTCAAGGCCGCAAGGGCGGCAGCAGCGGACGGACAACTCGATGCCGCTGGTTTGCGCGCCGTCGAAGACGACTGCATCCGGGCCGCCGTCTCGGCTCAGGAAGCCCTCGGGCTCGAAGTCGTCACCGATGGCGAGTTCCGTCGTGCCTGGTGGCATTTCGATTTCTTGAGTGGTCTGCGCGGCGTGCGCCTGGTGCGCGGCGACAAGGCCATCCAGTTTCATGGCGTCACGACCAAGGCCGAGAGCCTGGAGGTGCATGAGCGCGTGGCCTTTGACGGTCATCCGATGTTGGAAGATTTCAAATTCCTCGCGAGTGTCGCCAAGGTCACACCCAAGATGACGGTGCCGGCGCCGTCGGTGCTGCATTTTCGTGGCGGACGCGCGGCCATCAGCCGCGACATCTATCCCAGTCTCGAACGTTTCTTCGAAGACACCGCCATAGCCTATCGCGCCGTGGTGCAGGCCTTCTACGCAGCGGGTTGTCGCTATCTGCAATTCGACGACACGGTATGGGCCTATCTGTGCTCCGACAAGGAACGCGCCGCCGCGCGCGCACGCGGTGACGATCCCGAGCCCTTGCCGCGCATCTATGCCGAGATGATCAACTACGCGCTGGCCGACAAGCCGGCCGATCTCGTTGTCACCACCCATGTTTGTCGCGGCAATTTCCGTTCGAGTTGGATAGCCGAGGGCGGCTATGAACCCATCGCCGACACGCTGCTCGCTGGCACCGCCTACGACGGTTATTTTCTTGAATACGATAGCGAACGGGCCGGCGGCTTCGAACCGCTGCGCTATCTGCCGCGTGGCCACAAGCGCGTGGTGCTGGGACTGGTGACGTCCAAGTTCGGTGAGCTTGAAAGCGAGCAAGCGCTGCGTACACGCATAGATGAGGCAGCCCGCCACGCGCCGCTTGAACAACTGTGCTTGAGTCCGCAATGCGGCTTCGCCTCGACTGAGGAAGGCAACCTGCTGTCGGAAGATGAGCAGTGGGCGAAACTCAAGCGCGTGGTAGACGTCGCGCGGTCGGCATGGGGGGAGGACGCGTGAACATGAGCACTCGCTGTCTCTCGCTGTTCCCTGTGGGTCAGACTTCAGTCTGACCCACATCGCTCTCGATAGCGGGAGACAACGGCCCCCACGCCAGTGCTATCTTTAGTCCTGATCCCCACCGAGCCGTCCCGATGACTACCGACAGCATCGTTCTCGCCGACAAGGCCCGCCCGCGCGGTAAATATCCCCACGCCAGACGCGCCGGCGATTTCATTTTCGTCTCGGGTACCAGTGCACGGCGGTTCGACAACAGCTTCGCTGGCGCGAGCGCCGATGAGTTCGGCACCACCACCCTCGACATACGCGTGCAGACACGCGCCGTGATCGAGAACATCGACGCTGTCCTCGCGCGCTTCGACGCGGGTCTGGCCGATGTGGTCGAGGTCACCAGCTTCCTGGTCAACATGAACGATTTCGGCGGCTACAACGAGGTCTATGGCGAATACTTCGATTTTGATGGCCCGGCGCGCACCACGGTCGCCGTCCATCAATTGCCCCATCCTCATCTATTGATCGAAATCAAAGCGGTGGCCTACCAACCGCGACGCGCAGGAGATTGACGCCATGAACAAGGGTGAAATCGTCGCCGGTTATCTGGCACCCCATCCGCCGCATCTGGTCTATGGCGAAAACCCGCCGCAGAACGAACCGCGTTCGCAAGGCGGCTGGGAACAATTGCGCTGGGCCTATGAACGCGCGCGCAAGACTCTGGAGGAATTGAAGCCCGACGTGCTGCTGGTCCATTCGCCGCACTGGATTACGCAGCAGGGTCATCACTTTCTCGGCGTGCCGCATCTGGCGGGCAAGTCGGTCGATCCGATCTTTCCCAATCTGTTTCGCTATCAGTTCGAACTCAATGTCGATGTCGAACTGGCGGAGGCCTGTGCCGCCGAAGCTGCGCGCTTAGGGCTTACCACCAAGATGATGCGCAACCCGCAATTCCGCGTCGATTACGGCACCATCACCACCCTGCACATGATGCGTCCGCAGTGGGATATTCCGGTGGTCGGCATTTCGGCCAACAACTCGCCCTATTACCTCAGCACCGAGCAAGGCCTGGAGGAGATGGATATCCTCGGCCGCGCCACGCGTGCCGCGATTGCCGCTACCGGCCGTCGCGCGGTGCTGCTCGCTTCCAACACGCTTTGTCATTACCACTTCCACGAAGAACCCGAGCCACCGGAAGACATGTCGAAGGAGCATCCGGAAAACATGGCCGGCTATCTATGGGACATGCGCATCATCGATCTCTTGCGTCGTGGACGTGTGAAGGAAACCTTTGAGGTGCTGCCGCAATTCATCGACGAAGCGTTCGCGGAAGTGAAGTCCGGCGCGTTCACTTGGATGTTCGCGGCCATGGGCTATCCCGAATTGCCTGGCGAGCTGCACGGCTATGGCACCGTGATCGGCACCGGCAATGCGGTGATGGAATGGAATCTGGTCAAGGCTGGCCTCGCCCGCGCGGCCTGATCCGACTACCGCCGCCAAGCAAGGATTACCGTCCATGACCATCGTTGCCGCCCTGCTCGTGCCGGGTTCACCGCTGCCACAAGTGGCACGCAATAATCCCCCCTGGGGCGCGCTTGCCGATGCGCTTGATACGGCTGGCAAGGCGCTGGCGCTGGCCGCGCCCGACACGCTGGTGATCTATTCAACGCAATGGCTGGCGGTGCTCGACGAGCTGTGGCTGACGCGCGCTCACATGCAGGGTGAACATGTCGACGACAACTGGCATGAATACGGCGCACTGCCCTATGACATCCGCATCGACACCGCGCTGACCGCGTCTATCGTGGCCGCCACACCGGCTGTCGGCGTGCGCTCCAAGGGCGTCGATTACGATGGCTTCCCGCTCGACACCGGCACCCTCGTCGCCAACCATTTTCTGAACCCGCAAGGACGCGCGGCCCTCGCGGTCGGCGCCAACAATCTCTATCACGACTGGCACACCACCGAGCAACTCGGTCGCGTTGCCGCAGAGCAGGCCGAGATCCTTGAGCGGCGCGTGGCCTTCATCGGTGTCGGCGGACTGTCGGGGTCTTTCTTCCGCGACACCATCGATATTGCCAGCGATCACATCGCCAGCGCATCGGACGACGACTGGAATCGCCGCATGCTCGGCTGGCTGGAAACAGGCGAGGTCGAAAAGTTTCGCGCCGCCTGTCCGGACTATGCGCGCGAAGCGCGGGTCGAGATGGGCTTCAAGCATTGCGCCTTCGTGATGGGCGCCATCGGCTGGCGCTGCACAGGTGCAACCGTGCATGGCTACGGGCCGCTCTATGGTGCTGGCGGCGCGGTGGTGGAATTGCACTTGGCGTGATGATCGACGAGGTGCGTATTCTCAATACGTCGCGCGACCGGCCATCCCAGCCTGGTATCAGCTCCGACGGGCGCGGCGGAAATCGGCCGGACGCTTTTCAAGAAAGGCATCGATAGCTTCGCGGTGTTCAGCTGAGGCGTAACAGCGCTCCAGGGCCGCGAACTCGCGGCGCAACACCAGTTCCACATCGCTCTCCGCCGCGTTCAGGCTGAGTAGACGCTTGGTTTCCAGCAGCGCGGCCTGCGGGTTCTCGCCCATGGCACGCGCCAGCGCGCAGGCTTCCGACAGCAGCGCTGCGGGCGTGGTCACGCCATCGACCAGACCCAGCGACTGCGCTTCGGTGGCGCTCACGGTGCGTCCGGTCAAAATCAAGTTGGATGCTGCGCCGAACCCGCAACGCTGGGCGACATAATGCGAACTGGCCAGTTCGGGCACCAGGCCGAGCTTGACGAAACGTAGTGACAGACTGGCGTTGTCGGCACACAAGATCTGATCCATGGCCAGCACCTGCGACAGACCGACGCCGATGGCCGCACCGTTGATCGCCGCCACCATGGGTTTAGAACGACGCACCAGCGCTACCCAATCCTCAGTCCGTGCTTCGACTTTATAGGGCGGCGCCTGGGTGGACTGTGCATCGAATACCAGCGAGATATCAGCCCCGGCGCAGAACGCGCGACCCGCGCCGGTCAACACCATCGCGTCAACTGCCGGCTCGGCATTGGCGGCAAGTATCACCGCGCGCAGTTCGGCGCCCATCTGGTAGGTCCAGGCATTGAGCTTAGCGGGACGATTGAGCGTGATGGTGAGCACGCCATCGACGAGATCGGTGCAGAGCGTTTCGAGTGTGGCAGTCATGGCGTCATGCCTGGCATTGAGGTTGAAGCAGGTAACAATAACCCGTGTGATGCTCGCAAGGACAGCCGCCCGACAATCACGCGTGTAGGCGAATGCAGGAGCGCTGATTACAATCGCGGTGATGAGCGCCGTATTGACCATCTCTGAGCTGACCAAGACCTATGCCTCCGGCGTGATCGCGCTGAAGCCCATCAACCTCACGATCAACGAAGGCGAGATCTTCGCCCTGCTCGGTCCCAATGGCGCCGGCAAGACCACCTTGATCAGCATCGTGTGCGGCATCGTCACAGCGACCAGCGGCACGGTCTTGGCCAGTGGTCACGACGTGCTGAGCGACTATCGCGCCGCGCGCAGCCTGATTGGCCTCGTGCCCCAGGAACTCGCCACCGACAGCTATGAAACGGTGTGGGCGACGGTCAGCTACAGTCGCGGCCTGTTCGGCTGCGCGCCGCGCCCGGACCATATCGAGAAGGTGCTGCGCGCGCTGTCCTTGTGGGACAAACGCGATGCGCGCATCCGCACCCTGTCGGGCGGCATGAAGCGGCGCGTGATGATCGCCAAGGCGCTGTCCCATGAACCGCGCATTCTGTTTCTCGACGAGCCCACCGCTGGTGTCGATGTCGAACTGCGGCGTGACATGTGGGCGCTGGTGCGCGAGCTGCGCGAGCAGGGCGTGACCATCATCCTCACTACCCATTACATCGAAGAGGCGGAGGAGATGGCGGACCGCGTCGGTGTCATCAACCACGGCCAATTGATGCTGGTCGAAGACAAGCACACGCTCATGAAGAAGCTTGGCCAAAAACGTCTCAAGCTCAATCTGCACAGCCCGCTCGCCGCGCTGCCGGCGGCGCTGGCGCCGTGGCGGCTAACGCTCGAAGCCGACGGCCATGAACTGCATTATCTGTTCGACACCCGCGCCGAACATACCGACGTGCCGGCCCTGCTGCGCTATCTGGACGAGCTCGGCATTGGCTTCAAGGATCTCAATACCGAACAGAGCTCGCTGGAAGACATTTTCGTCGATCTGGTCAGTGGCGAACGGGGGCAAGCGGCATGAGTGCGATGCGCTTCAATCACCACGGCATGTGGGCTATCTACAAATTCGAGATCGCGCGTACCCTGCGCACGCTATTTCAGAGTATCGCCACGCCGGTCATCACTACCTCTCTTTATTTCGTGGTGTTTGGTTCGGCTATCGGTTCGCGCATGAGCAATGTCGACGGCGTGCCCTACGGCGCCTTCATCGTGCCGGGCTTGATGATGCTGGCGGTGCTGACCGAGAGCATTTCCAATTCATCGTTCGCTATCTATCTGCCGAAATTCACTGGCACGATCTACGAATTGTTGTCGGCGCCTATTTCGCCGTTTGAAATCGTGCTGGCCTATGTCGGCGCGGCGACCACCAAGTCGGTAGTCCTCGGGCTGTTGATTCTTGCCACCGCCTCGCTGTTCGTGCCGCTCGATATCGTGCACCCCTGGTGGATGCTGAGCTTTCTGTTGCTGACTGCGCTCAGCTTCTGCCTGTTCGGTTTCGTAATCGGGGTATGGGCCAATGGCTGGGAACAACTGCAGTTCGTCCCCATGCTGGTGGTGACACCATTGACCTTTCTCGGCGGCACTTTCTATTCCATCGCCATGCTGCCGCCAGTCTGGCAGAAGCTGGCCTTGTTTAATCCGGTGGTCTACCTCATCAGCGGCTTTCGCTGGAGTTTCAACGGCCGCGCCGATGTCGCGATAGAAATCAGCCTGGCCTTCATTGCCGGCTTCTTCATCCTGTGTCTCGCGATGGTGTGGTGGATATTCCGCACTGGTTATCGCCTCAAGTCCTGAGCGTGCGCGTCACGGCGGCCGCCAGCGGCACCGGCCCGCCGACATGGCTGACGAGATAGCCGCGCACCAGCGAGTGGATGGTGTGAGTAATCGCCTCGCGCGTGCTGCCCGAGAACTTCATCTGCACAATCATATGCGCGAGCCCGACAATGACCCGCGCCGCTGCTTCGACGTCCAATGTCGATTCGATCGTGCCCTCGCTCTGGCCACGCTGGATAAGCTCCGACATCGCCAGCAGCGCGCGGCCGTAGAAGATCAGAAACAGATCCCATACACCCTCACGGCGGGACACGCCCCACTCCAGCCACACTCGCACGTGGTCGGGATGAGTGTCGATGCTGTCGCAGAAAGTCATGAGTATGCGTTCGATGACTACCGGTGCCGGATCGGCGTTAGCGACATGGGGCGCGACGATTTCTTCCAACAGGAAGCGTGCGACCTCATCCAGCACTGCAGTCAACAAACAGGTCTTGGTCGGGAAATAATGAAACGTGGTCGGCACGGCGACATGCGCCTCACGCGCAAGATCTGCGTGCCGCACCTCGCCCAGGCCGCGTGTCGCGAAGACACGTAAGGCCGCGCGCATCAGCATTTCGCGCCGCACATCAGGGGCCATGCGTGCAGCGCGACGCAGGCGACGCCCTTCGCTCACGGGCTCAGCGCTCATGGCCCGACGCGTCCATACACTTCAAGCACGCATGGCCTGTGCGGTCGAGCCAGGCTCACCCGACATCAGGCCTGCTTAGCCGCGACCCGCACCTGGCCCTGCTTGAGTCGCAACAGCTGACCGGGCGTGGCCTGCGTGCATTCGCCATCCTTGAAGGTCACCACGCCGTTGACCAGGATCCAGCGGTAGCCCTCGGCACGCTGAATGCGGCGCCATTCGTTGGCAGGAAAATCCCAGGCCACTTCGTAGTCGATTTCCGGCACGCGTTTCAGTTTGGCCAGATCGTAGACCACGATGTCGGCGGGCGCGCCTTCGCGTAAAAATCCGCGATCGAGAAAGCCAGCAGCCTGGGCCGGCAGATAACTCAAGCGGAAATGCGCCTGTTCCAGAGTCAGCTCGCCGGTATCGCGCGCCAGCCAGGTGATGAGGTCGGTGGTGAAGGATCCCCCGGTGAAGAACTTGGTATGGGCGCCGCCGTCGGACACACCTGGAATGACGTGCTGGTTGCGCACCAGTTCGCCAACCTTCTTCGGATCGGTACTCGACAACTCGTTAGTGCGGAACAGCACTTTCAGATCGCCGGCGATGCCGATGTCGAGCATGACGTCGATGTGATGTTTACCTTCCACCGCCGCGATTTCGCCGAGCGTGCGGCCGACGTAGTGTGCGAGTTCGGGATGGCCAGGGGTATCCTGCACTTTCAAGCCTTCGATAGGCCCGCCGACACCCGTCGTCACCAGGATGTCCTCCTCGGCGATCATCTGCTTGCGCACGGCCGGATCCGACAGCTTGGCGATACGCTCGGCGGCACTGCCCTGGGTGGCATGATTCCAGGCCGGGCTCGAGTCATACATGTTCCAGTGCTCGAGCGTGAACTGATAGGGCGCGCGCACCGTGACACCTTGGCCGAAGATGCGCAGACCGCGCGCGAAGCAGTCATCCAGCCAGCGCATGGAGCGTTGATGCAAACGTTCGAGGCCGGGCTCGTCGGTCGCCATCACCGCGTTGAACAGCACCGGGCAACCGGCACGACGCGCCAGTTCCTCGACGAAGCCGGTATCCTTGCCTTGATTGCTCGCACCCGGCGTGCCGCTGGTCGAATTCAGAATCTCGATGAAGCCCTCGCCACGTTCGCCGAGTAAATCGGCGAAGGCCAGCAGGGTTTCGTCGGGCATGACATCCGTCGGCATCGGCGTGCCGTCGAAATCAGCCTGCATGGAATTCTTGCCAAAGCGCTGACAACTCCAGCCCATCATGCCGGCATCCATCGCCTCGTGCATGAGGCGCTTCATTTCATCGAGTTCGGCGCTGGTCGCCTGGCGTCCGACCTTCGCGCCTTCCAGGCCCATCACATGCACCAGCAGCGGGTTGAGCGGCACATAGCTCAGCACGTTGACGCCCTTGGGAATGCGGTCGAGGTGATCCATCCACTCCGGCATGCTTTGCCAATCCCAATCGAGGCCCATGCCGGCCACCATGGTCTCGTAGGGGATCTGTTCGGTGCGGGTCATCATGCGCAGCAGGCGCTCGCGGGTTTCTGGCCGCGCTGGCGCAAAGCCAAAGCCGCAGTTGCCGATGGCGACCGAGGTCACGCCATGCCAGCCTGAGATGGTGCAGTAAGGGTCCCAATGGATCTGGGCGTCGTAATGGGTGTGCAGGTCGACGAAGCCCGGCGCGACGATGAGGCCCTCGGCATCGATCACTTGTTTCGCTTGACTGGCATCGACTCGCCCGATCTTGGCGACGCGGCCCGCGAGGATCGCGAGATCGCCGCGAAAACGCGGCAAGCCCGTGCCGTCGATAATCGTGCCGTTTTTGATGACGATGTCGTAGTGCGCCATAAGCTCTCCCCTTAAGTGCCAATTGCCGATCGCGGTCAGCCGGGACGGCGCCACGAACCTGTCCAGAAGTTATTGACCATTATTTCAATATCGTGCTCGAATACGCAAACACCACATCATCCTGGGGAGGAACAAGATGGATAAGGAAACGAAGAATATGGTCGAGCTGGCGGTCGCCTGTTGCGGCCCGCTGTTCGTACTGGGCTACCTGGTGTTCTGGGGCATCATGGGCCACAACATTCCACCACCGAACGTCATGGGCATGACGGGCGAGCAGTTGATCGCCGAGTACTACGGCCGCTACCAGAGTTCAATATCGATAGGCATGGCGGGCTGCTGCGTGGTCGGGCTGCTCTATCTGCCGTGGTCGTGTCAGCTCTCGCTCATGATGCGCGACGAGAACGGTGCCGGAAACGTGTTCAGCTTAATGGAGCTGACCGGTGGCGCGCTGACGGCCTGGGTGCTGGCCTTCTGCCCGGCCATCTGGCTGACTTGCGCCATCCTCTCAAGCTCACTCGATCCCAGCCTCATCAAGCTCCTGCATACCGCCGGCTGGTTCATCTACGACGTCACTTTCATGATCACCACGGTCCAGCTCACCGGGCTCGGTCTATACACTATCTTGAACAAACGCCAGACAGTGTTCCCGGCTTGGGCGGGCTGGTGCGCGATCGCCATCGGCATCATCTTCGTGCCGCTGGTCTTGATTCCCTTCGTCGATAAGGGACCGTTCGCGCTGTCCGGCAGCTGGAACTTCTTCATCGTGTTCGGTTCCTGGCTGTTCGGCTTCTTCACGCCATACAGCTACTTCATGTTGAAGGAGTTGAGCGCGCGCCGACGCGAGTTCCTGCCCAGCGCTGCGGCACTCAGTCGCTAGCGCGAAGGCCGGGCTCGCGATGCGTCGGGACGAGATGGCCTGTCCCGGCTATTGCAATGAAACGCTGGCAGCGAACGCGCACTGATGGATGACTCAGAGAAGCAGGCCGCCGCGTCGGCGGAGGCCTTGCAGCCCGCCGGCCGCCGCGAAGTCGGCACCGAAGGCCTGTGGATCTTTGTCTTCATCGACATGGTGATCTTCACGCTGATCTTCTTCGTCTTCATGACCGAGAGGCTTGGCGACTACGCACTGTTCGAGGCCGGCCAGAGGCATCTCAATCCCTACTTCGGTGTGGGCAACACCTTGGTGCTGCTGAGCAGTTCCTGGCTGGTGGTCGAGGCAGTGCGCGGCGCGCGGGCGCAGCAGCCGACGGTGGTGCGGCGCCGACTGCTACTGGCGCTGCTGTGCGGCGCCTTGTTCGTCGTGAGTAAAATCATCGAATACCGGGCCAAGCTGGTGCTCGGTTTCACGCCCGCGACCGATCCCTTCTTTTCGTTCTATTTCTTCATCACCTTTGTGCATTTCCTGCATGTGCTGGCCGGCATGCTGTTTCTAAATTCCTATCGCCGACGCAGTCAGCGCTGCCTGGATTCCAAGATCTATGTCACCGGTCTTGAGAACGTCGGCCTGTTCTGGCATTACGTCGACGTGTTGTGGATCTTCATCTTTCCGCTGCTGTATTTGATCTGAGAGATACTGATCATGACCGCCACGGCTGCACGCTCACCCGTCGTCATCTGCTTGCTGCTGATGACACTGACCTTGATGTCCTTCGCTTTGTTCGAGGGACAGGTGCTCGCATCGCTCGCGACCTTCGTCATCGTCGCCATCGCGGCCTGCAAGGCGCGTCTGGTGATGCTGCATTTCATGGAACTCACCCACGCGCCAGGCAATTGGCGATTTCTCTACGAGACCTGGGTGTTCGTGGCGGCGGCTATCATCGTCATCGGTCACTACGTGACGCTGACGCGCATCGACTAGCGATTGGCGCAAGGGGATAGCCGAACAAGTCCCGTCGCGCTCAACCGTCCAGCAGCTTGGCCTTGGTCAAACCCGCCAACAGGCGCCGTGCCGACTCATCGCTGCCCGACAGCACACGCACATAACCGGCATAACGCGCGGTGGTGAAATTGGCGTTCACCGCCAAAGTGCGCGCGACGTATTCGCGAGCCTCGTCGACCTTGCCGCAAGCGCCGAGGGCATTAGCCAGACACATGAGACCGCGCACGAACTTGGGTGAGGCTTCGACCACGTGACGGAACAGCTCGACGGCTTCGTCATAGCGTTCGAGATTCAGACAGGCCACGCCCTCGAACAA
>JAYWAC010000230.1:0-10850 GCA_043782755.1 Pseudomonadota bacterium
TGTTGCGTGGCACGAAGCGTGAAGACGTCGAGCGTGGCCAGGTGCTGTGCAAGCCGGGCTCGGTGAATCCGCATACGCATTTTGAAGCGGAGGTGTATGTGTTGTCGAAGGAAGAGGGTGGTCGTCACACGCCGTTCTTCAGCAACTACCGTCCGCAGTTTTATTTCCGAACGACGGACGTGACGGGTGCGGTGTCGCTGCCCGAGGGCGTCGAGATGGTGATGCCCGGCGACAACGTCAAGGTGACGGTGAAGCTGATCAACCCGATAGCGATGGAAGACGGTTTGCGCTTTGCTATTCGCGAAGGGGGCCGCACGGTCGGCGCCGGCGTCGTCAGCAAGATTCTCGAGTAGGGGCGCGACCTAGTTGTTACTCAATTTTGAATTAGAAGGTCATCGGAACACGCGATGAATCAGCAAGTAATCAGAATCAGGCTCAAGGCTTTCGACCATCGATTGATCGATCAATCGACCAAGGAGATCGTCGAAACGGCCAAGCGGACGGGCGCCCAGGTGAAGGGCCCGATACCACTGCCCACGAAGAAAGAACGCTTTACCGTTCTGATCTCGCCGCACGTCAACAAGGACGCGCGCGATCAATACGAGATCCGCACTCACAAGCGTTTGCTCGACATCGTCAATCCGACTGACAAGACGGTTGATGCACTGATGAAGCTGGATCTCGCCGCTGGCGTTGATGTCCAGATCAAGTTGAACTAGGCGTTTGGAGAGCAGGCATGAGCCTTGGATTGATTGGACGCAAGTGCGGCATGACGCGAGTCTTTAGTGAAGACGGCGCGTCGACCCCGGTGACCGTCGTCGAAGTCGAGCCGAATCGCGTAACCCGCGTGAAGACTCCCGACTCGGACGGCTACAGCGCGGTCCAGGTGACCTGTGGCGAGAAGGCGCAGAATCGCGTCAATCGCGCAATCGCCGGCGAGTTCAAAAAGGCTGGCACGGGCGCTGGTCGTGGGTTGTGGGAGTTCCGCCTCGGCGGCGTCAACGAACCCGAACTGAATGTCGGCTCCGAACTGAAGGTCGACTTCTTTGCAGCGGGCCAGTACGTGGACGTGACCGGTACCAGCATCGGCAAGGGCTTCGCCGGTACCATCAAGCGCCACAACTTCAGCTCGCAGGATGCCTCTCACGGCAACTCGGTGTCGCACCGCGTGCCGGGCTCTATCGGCCAGTGTCAGACGCCGGGTCGCGTCGTTAAGGGTAAGAAGATGGCGGGTCACATGGGTGACAATCAGCGCACCGTGCAGAGTCTTCAGGTGGTGCGCGTCGATGTCGAGCGCAACCTGCTGCTGATCAAGGGCGCGGTGCCCGGTTCCAAGGGTGGTGAAGTGATCGTCCGCCCGGCGGTCAAGGCGTAGCTGAAATAGCAATCATGGAATTACAAGTTCAATCGATTTCATCCAACGCGGCCGCGACCAGTGTCGCGCTGTCGGACGAAGTGTTCGGCAACGACTTCAATGAGGCGCTTGTCCACCAGGTGGTGACGGCCTACATGAACGGGGCTCGCAGTGGCACCAAGGCACAGAAATCGCGTGCCGACGTCGCTGGTGGCGGTCGCAAGCCGTGGCGCCAGAAGGGCACCGGCCGCGCGCGTGCCGGCACCATCCGCAGCCCGCTGTGGCGCGGCGGCGGTCGTACGTTCGCGGCACGTCCGCGCGACTACTCGCAAAAGGTCAACCGCAAGATGTATCGCAGCGCTTTGCGCTCGATACTCTCGGAGCTGGTGCGTCAGGACCGTTTGGTGGTGGTCGACGATTTTCTGATTGCCGAGCCGAAGACCAAGCTGGCACTGGCGGCATTGCACAAGCTCGGGGTCAACGACGTGCTGATCGTGTGCGACGAGATCACCGAGAACCTGTTCCTGGCCGCGCGCAACATTCCGCACATCGGCATGGCGGACGTCAGTGCCGTTGATCCGGTGCTGCTGATTTCCTACGACAAGGTCGTGGTCACGCAGAAGGCGCTGGCCGGCCTCGAGGCGATGTTCAAATGAATCAGGAACGTTTGTTACAGGTGCTGGTCGAGCCCAAGTTGTCGGAGAAGGGCGCGCGTGTCGCCGACCTTCATCGCCAGTACATGTTCAAGGTCTTGAACGATGCGACCAAGCCTGAAATCAAAGCCGCAGTCGAGCAGCTATTCAAGGTCGAGGTCGAGCATGTGACGACCTCCACCGTGCATGGGCGGACGCGCAACTTCAAGGGGCGCGCGGGTCTGCGCAGCAACTGGAAGAAGGCCTTCGTGAAGCTCAAAGAAGGCTTCGAAATCAATTTCGTCGGCGGCGAGTAAGGGGCGGAGTAAGAGCCATGGCGTTATTCAAAGCTAAACCGACCTCTCCCGGTCGCCGCAGTGTGGTGCGAGTCGCCACGCCGGACCTGCACAAGGGGGCACCTTACGCGCCCTTGTTGGAGTCGCAGTCGCGCAACTCCGGCCGCAACAACCAGGGCCGCATCACCGTGCGTCACCGTGGCGGCGGTCACAAGCAACACTATCGCATGATCGATTTTCGTCGCGAAAAAGACGGCATCAACGCGGTCGTCGAGCGCCTGGAATACGATCCGAACCGTTCGGCCCATATCGCCCTGGTCCTGTACGAGGACGGCGAGCGTCGCTACATCATCGCGCCGAAAGGCGTGAAGGCTGGCAGCAAGCTGCGTTCAGGTGCGGATGCGCCGATCGTCGCCGGCAATTGCCTGCCACTGCGTAACATGCCGGTCGGCGCCTTGATTCACTGCGTCGAGCTCAAGCCCGGCAAAGGCGCGCAACTCGGTCGCAGCGCCGGCGTTGCCATTCAGTACGTGGCACGTGAAGGTGCGTATGCAACCCTCCGTCTGCGTTCCGGTGAGATGCGCAAGGTGCCGATAGAATGCCGCGCCACCATCGGTGAAGTCGGTAATCAGGAACATTCCCTGCGTTCGCTCGGCAAGGCCGGTGCGAAACGCTGGCGTGGTGTGCGCCCGACCGTTCGTGGTGTGGCCATGAACCCGGTAGACCATCCGCACGGCGGTGGTGAAGGTCGCACCTCGGGTGGCCGTCATCCGGTCAGTCCGTGGGGCACGCCGACCAAAGGTCACAAGACGCGCCACAACAAGCGTACCGATGGTCTCATCGTGCGCCGGCGTAACAAGAAGTAGTCGCGGAGAGCTTTATGGCCCGTTCCATACGCAAAGGCCCGTTCATCGACCACCACCTGTTGAAGAAGGTGGAAGAGGCACGCGCGCGCAACGACAAGCGTCCGATCAAGACCTGGTCGCGTCGTTCGATGGTCGCGCCCGACATGGTTGGCTTGACCATCGCCGTTCACAACGGTCGCCAGCACATGCCGGTGTACGTCAACGAAAATATGGTCGGACACAAGCTCGGCGAATTCGCGCCGACGCGTTCGTTCCGCGGCCACGTGGCCGACAAGAAGGCGCGCTAAGGATCAAGCAGACATGGCGACTGTAGCTAAATTGAGAAACGCGCGTATGGCAGCGCAGAAGGTCCGTCTGGTGGCGGATCTGATCCGCGGCCAGCGTGTGGAAAAGGCCATCAACATCCTGACCTTCAGCAACAAGAAGGCCGCCGCACTGGTCAAGAAGGTGCTGGAGTCCGCGATTGCGAACGCCGAGCACAACGACGGTGCCGATGTCGACGAGTTGAAGGTCAGCACCATCATGGTGGACGAGGGTTCAACCATGAAACGCTGGCGTGCACGGGCGCGCGGGCGTGCCGCCAAAATCATGAAGCGTACGTGCCATGTGACCGTGTGGGTCGAGCAAGTGGGGCAGTAGGAAAATGGGACAAAAAGTACATCCGTACGGCATTCGCTTAGGCATCGTCAAGGATTGGACCTCGACCTGGTACGCCGACACTAAGAATTACGCGAACTATCTGAACAACGACCTCGCGGTCCGTGCGTTCCTGCGCAAGAAGCTTGCGCACGCTTCGGTTAGTCGCATTCAGATCGAGCGTCCGGCCAACAACGCTCGCATCATCATTCATACCGCACGTCCGGGTATCGTGATCGGCAAGAAGGGCGAGGACATCGAGTCGCTGCGCAAGCAGGTTACTGCTCTCATGAAGGTGCCCGCACACATCAGCGTCGAAGAAATCCGCAAACCGGAACTCGATGCCTATCTGGTTGCGGAATCGGTCGCCCAGCAGCTTGAGCGCCGCATCATGTTTCGTCGTGCCATGAAGCGTGCCGTATCGAATTCCATGCGTCTCGGTGCCCAGGGCATCAAGATTAACGTCGCCGGTCGTCTGAACGGTGCAGAAATCGCCCGTACCGAGTGGTATCGCGAGGGTCGCGTGCCGCTGCACACCCTGCGCGCCGACATCGACTACGGTTTTGCGGAAGCGAATACGACCTACGGCGTGATCGGCGTGAAGGTCTGGATCTTCAAGGGCGAAATCGTGCGCAAGAGTCCGAGCGGCGAAGGTGCCGACGGCGAGACTTCGGCGGCCTGAGGCCGGCGCAACCCGGCAGGAGCATAGACAGTGCTGCAACCTAAAAATACAAAATTCCGCAAGCAGATGAAGGGCCGCAACCGCGGCCTGGCTCAGCGCGGTAACCGTGTCAGCTTTGGCGAATTTGCCCTTAAGGCGACCACCGGCGGGCGTGTCACCGCGCGCCAGATCGAGGCGGCTCGTCGCGCCATCACCCGTTTCGTGAAACGCGGCGCGAAGGTCTGGATTCGCATCTTCCCCGACAAGCCGATTTCGAAGAAGCCTCTCGAAGTTCGGCAGGGCAAGGGTAAGGGTAACGTCGAATACTGGGTCGCCCAGATCAAGCCGGGCACCGTGCTCTACGAGATGGAAGGCGTGCCGGAAGACCAGGCGCGTGAGGCGATGCGTCTGGCGGCGGCGAAGCTGCCTGTCCGTACCACTTTTGCTATTCGTACGGTGCTGTGATGAAAGCTAGCGAATTACGTGAAAAGGATGGCGCTGCACTGACGACGCTGCTGCTGGATCTGCGCCGCAAGCAGTTCAACATGCGCATGCAGGCAGGATCTGGTCAGCCGCCGCGCTCGACCGACATCCGTGAGACGCGCCGCGATATCGCGCGCATCAAGACCATCATCAAGCAGAAGAGCGATGTCGTCGCCGTGGGGCGTGTGAAATGAGCGAACAGAACAAGACCGCGAGAACGCTGACCGGGGTGGTTGCCAGCACCAAGATGGATAAGACCATTTCGGTGCTCATTGAGCGCCGCGTGGAGCATCCGCTCTATCGCAAGTTCGTGCGTAAGTCGACCAAGCTGCTGGCCCACGACGAGAACAACGAGTGCAACGAGGGCGATACCGTCGCCATCCAAGAGTGCCGTCCGCTGTCGAAGAACAAGAGCTGGCGTCTGGCACGAGTGATCGAACGCGCAACGCGCGTTTGACCTGGGCCTGTGCCGGATTACGGATTGGAGTAAGTCATGATTCAGATGCAAAGCATGCTCGACGCTGCGGACAACAGCGGCGCGCGCCGACTGATGTGCATCAAGGTGCTGGGCGGCTCGCGCCGTCGCTACGCCAACATCGGCGACGTCATCAAGGTCAGCATCAAGGAAGCGGTGCCGCGCGGTAAGGTCAAGAAGGGCGATGTGTTCAACGCCGTGGTGGTGCGTACCCGTAAGGGTGTACGTCGTCCCGATGGTTCGACCATCCGCTTCGATGGTAACGCGGCGGTTCTTCTCGATAAGCAGTTGCAGCCGGTCGGCACCCGTATCTTCGGGCCGGTGACGCGCGAGCTGCGTGGCGAGAAGTTCATGCGCATCGTGTCATTGGCGCCGGAAGTGCTGTAAGCGGCACAAGGTCGGAGTAAGCAATGAACAAGATCAAGAAAGGTGACACCGTGACGGTCCTGATTGGACGCGATCGCGGTAAGCGCGGCACGGTCGTGCGTGTCTACGCGGACAATCGCGTGATCGTTGAAGGTATCAACATCGTCAAGCGTCACACGCGTCCGAATCCGCAGGCCGGCATCGCTGGCGGCATCGTCGAGAAGGAAGCGCCGTTGCAGATCTCGAACGTGGCGCTGTACAACCCGATGACGCAGAAGCCGGACCGGGTCGGCATCCGCGTGCTGGAGGACGGCCGCAAGGTGCGGTTTTTCAAGTCCAATGGCGAAGTCGTGGACGTGTAATCGGGAAGTTTTGCAATGACCAGACTGGAACAACATTACCGCGACGTCGTGATCAAGAAGCTGAGCGAACAGTTCAGCTATCAGTCCGCGATGCAGGTGCCGCGCATTACTAAGGTGACGCTCAACATGGGCCTCGGTGAAGCGGTTGGCGACAAGAAGATCATCGACCACGCGGTCGGTGACATGAAATCGATTTCCGGCCAGCAGCCGGTGGTGTGCCTGGCACGCAAGTCCATCGCGGGATTCAAAATCCGCGAAGAATGGCCGATCGGCTGCAAGGTGACCCTGCGCCGTTCGCGCATGTATGAGTTCCTGGATCGCCTGATCAATATCGCGATCCCGCGTATCCGCGACTTCCGTGGCTTGAATGGCCGCGCGTTCGACGGTCGTGGCAACTACAGCATGGGTATCAAAGAGCAGATCATCTTCCCGGAAATCGATTACGACAAAATCGATGTATTGCGGGGTATGGATATCTGCATCACCACTAGCGCCCGCACCGACGAAGAAGGCCGGGCATTGTTGGAAGCGTTCCGCTTCCCGTTGAGGACCTAAGGGCAGGCACATGGCTAAGAAATCCATGGTCAATCGCGAAGTGAAGCGCTCTGAGCTGGCGAAGAAGTTCGCCAAGAGGCGCGCCGAACTCAAGACGATCATCAAAGACGAAGACCGCTCCTACGAGGATCGCGAAGAAGCGCGTCTGCGTTTGCAAAAGCTGCCGCGCGATTCGAGCCCGGTGCGTGGTCGCAATCGTTGCCGCCTGACGGGTAGACCCCACGGGTATTACCGCAAGTTCGGCCTCGGCCGTAACGAACTGCGCCGCATGGCCATGCAGGGGCATGTCCCGGGTCTGGTCAAGGCCAGCTGGTAAGCGGGCGAGGAAGGTACTGATATGAGCATGCAAGATCCCATCGGCGATATGTTGACCCGCATCCGCAACGCGCAGGCCCGTGCCAAGCGCGATGTGGCGATGCCGGCCTCGAAGCGCAAGTCCGCGATTGCCGAAGTGCTGAAAAACGAAGGTTACATCACCGACTACCACGTCGAAGGTGAGGGTGCGAGCAAACAGCTGCACGTCGAACTTAAGTACTTCCGCGGCAAGCCGGTCATCGAGCGCGTGTGGCGTGTCAGCCGGCCCGGCTTGCGCATTTACAAAACCAAGGACCAGTTGCCTTCCATCATCGGAGGCCTTGGCGTCGCCATTGTGTCGACTTCCAAGGGGCTGATGAGCGACCGCGAAGCGCGTGCGCAGGGCATCGGCGGCGAAATTATCTGTTCCGTTTATTAAGGTCGTAGCGAGATGTCTAGAGTCGCGAAAATGCCGATTCCGTTGCCGTCCGGAGTCGAAGTGAAGATCGCGGGGCAAACGGTCAGCGTTAAGGGTGCTAAGGGTGCGATGGAGCACGTGGTGCATGTCTTGGTTTCGGTGGCGATGGAGGATGGCGTGTTGAACGTCTCCGCCAATGACGCCAGCCAGGCGTCCAATGCCTTATCGGGTACGACCCGCGCGCTGCTGAACAATATGGTGATGGGCGTGTCGGCCGGTTTCACGCGCAAGCTTGAAATTGTCGGCGTCGGTTATCGCGCGCAAGTGCAGGGCCAGAAACTCAACCTGTCACTCGGTTACTCGCACCCGGTTGAGTACGCGATTCCGCAAGGCATCACCATCGAAACTCCCAGCCAGACCGAAATTCTGATCAAGGGTGTCGATAAGCAGCAGGTCGGTCAGGTCGCGGCGAACATTCGCGCCTACCGCAGGCCTGAACCCTATAAGGGCAAGGGTGTTCGCTACGGCGGCGAAGTCATCGTCAAGAAAGAAGCGAAGAAGAGTTAAGCCATGGCCAGTGAGAAGAAAGAATCGCGCCTGCGTCGCGCGCGCAAGGCCCGCGCCAAGATTCGCGAACTGCGTGCCGTGCGCCTGTGCATCAACCGCACCCCGCGCCATATCTACGCGCAGATCATTGCGCCCGAGGGCAATGCTGTTTTGGTTACGGCATCGACGGTCGAGAAGGAATTCCGCGCCAACGGCGAGCACGGTGGCAACATCGCGGCTGCGGCCTCGGTCGGCAAGCTCATCGCCGAGCGCGCTGTGGCGGCCGGCATCGCCGAAGTGGCGTTTGACCGCTCTGGTTTTAAATATCACGGCCGCGTCAAGGCTCTGGCCGATGCTGCCCGTGAAGGCGGCCTGAAGTTCTAGGAGTTCGAACAATGAGTGTCAATCACAATCAGAGCAGCTCCGATAACAACGAAGGCTACCTGGAAAAACTGATTTCGGTGAACCGCGTGGCCAAGGTGGTCAAGGGCGGACGCATATTCGGTTTTTCCGCGCTGGTGGTGGTCGGTGACGGCGCTGGGCGTGTCGGTTTCGGCCGTGGCAAGGCGCGTGAAGTGCCGGTCGCGATCCAGAAGGCGATGGAGAATGCGCGCAAAAACATGACGCGTGTAGCCCTGAATGGTTCGACCCTGCAGTATCCGCTGATGGGTGAGCACGGCGCGGCCAAGGTCTACATGCAGCCCGCGTCAGAAGGCACGGGCATCATCGCTGGTGGCGCGATGCGCGCCGTGTTTGAAGTGCTGGGTGTGCACAACGTGCTTGCCAAATGCATCGGTACCAGCAATCCGATCAATGTCGTGCGCGCCACCGTCAATGGCTTGAAAGGCATGGCTTCGCCTGATCAGATGGCTGCTAAGCGCGGCAAGTCGGTCGAGCAGATTCGAGGGTAATGAACGTGGCTAAGCAGTTGAACGTCACTTTGTGCAAGAGCCTGAATGGTCGACTCCCGGACCACAAGGCTTGTGCCAGCGGTCTTGGCCTGCGCCGCATGTGGCAGACGGTCTCGGTGGCTGATACGCCCGAGAACCGCGGCATGATCAACAAGATCTACTACATGGTCCAGGTCCAGGAGCAGTAAGTCATGCGTCTTAATACGTTAAAGCCGGCGGCGGGCGCCAAGAAGGCGCGCAAGCGTCTCGGTCGTGGCGGCGGTTCTGGTCTGGGCAAGACTGCAGGTCGTGGCCACAAGGGTCAGAAGTCGCGCGCCGGTGGCTATCACAAGGTCGGCTTCGAAGGCGGCCAGATGCCGCTGCAGCGTCGTCTGCCGAAGTTCGGCTTCCGTTCGTTGTCGCTGCGTTTCAATGACGAAGTGCGCCTGCACGAACTGAATGGACTCGAGGCCAACCCGATAGATCTGATCGCGTTGCAGGCCGCTGGTCTGGTGCGCCACCACACCCTGACCGTGAAGATTATTCTGTCGGGCGCTATCGACAAGGCGGTGACGATCAAGGGTCTGGGCGTTACCAAGGGTGCGCGTGCGGCGATCGAAGCCGCTGGCGGTAAAGTGGAAGACTGAACGTGGCGACTGCGGCGGCAAAAATTCCAGGTGGGGTAGCAGGGCTCGGCAAGCTTACCGAGCTGCGCAGCCGTTTCCTGTTCCTGCTTGGAGCCTTGCTAGTCTTCCGCATCTGCTCGCACATTCCCGTGCCCGGCATCAACCCGACCGCTCTGAATGCACTGTTCGAGCAACAGAGCGGTTCCATCCTCGACATGTTCAACATGTTCTCGGGTGGCGCGTTGAAGCGTTTTTCAGTGGTTGCGCTCGGCATTATGCCGTACATTTCAGCCTCGATTATTCTGCAGCTGATGACCGTCGTCAGCCCCAAGCTTGAGCAACTGAAAAAGGAAGGCGAGTCAGGTCGTCGTAAGATTACGCAGTACACGCGTTACTTCACGGTCTTGCTGGCGGTGTTCCAGGCGACGGGTGTGTCCATCATGCTTGAGCAGCAGACCGTGGCTGGTATGCACCTGGTGATATCGCCCGGTATGGCGTTCAAGATCACCTGCGTCGCGACGTTAGTGACGGGGACCTTGTTTCTGATGTGGCTGGGTGAGCAGGTCACGGAACGCGGTATCGGCAACGGTATCTCGATGATTATTTTCTCGGGCATCGTGGCCGGTTTGCCCCACGCCATTGCCGGTACCTTGGAATTGTCTCGCACCGGAGAGCTTTCGGTGTTCGTGGTCCTCGGCCTGTTCGTCCTGGCGACGGCAGTCACGGGTTTAGTGGTATTCGTGGAGCGTGCGCAGCGCCGCATCACCGTCAACTATGCCAAACAGCAGCGTGGGCGACAGACCTATGGCGGGCAGTCGACTAATCTGCCGCTGAAATTGAACATGTCCGGTGTGATTCCGCCGATTTTCGCCTCAAGCATCATCCTGTTTCCGGCGACTATCGCCGGCTGGTTCGCGAACGCCGAGGGCATGGATTGGCTGAAGGACATCAGCAGCACACTGTCGCCGGGGCAGCCGCTGTACGTGATGCTGTACGCCGCTGCGATCGTGTTCTTCTCGTTTTTCTACACGGCGCTGGTATTCAACCCGAAGGAAATGGCGGACAACCTCAAGAAGTCCGGCGCCTTCATTCCCGGTATACGCCCGGGTGAGCAGACCGCGCGTTACATCGACGGCGTGATGACGCGCTTGACGGTGGCCGGAGCAATCTACATCACGCTGGTGTGTCTGTTGCCGGAGTTCCTGATTCTGGAGTTGCATGTGCCGTTTTATTTCGGCGGCACCTCCCTTCTGATCATTGTGGTGGTGGTAATGGACTTCATGGCACAGGTGCAGGCGCACTTGATGTCGCACCAATATGAGGGGCTGATGAAGAAGGCGAACCTCAAGGGTTACGGGCGCCGGTGAAGTGCCGGACGAGAGGAATCGAA
>JAYWAC010000231.1:0-10831 GCA_043782755.1 Pseudomonadota bacterium
CCAGAGCAGCACATGAGCGGACAAGTCGCGGAACGCTTGGGCAAGTATCAGGTCATGCGCGAAATCGGTCGCGGCAGCATGGGCACGGTCTACCTCGGCCATGACCCCTATGCCGACCGCAACGTCGCCATCAAGGTCGCCCACGCCGAGCAGTTGAACGACGAAGAAGGTGGCGAACGCTACCGCAAGATGTTCTTCAACGAGGCCCACACCGCCGGCCGCCTCACCCATCCCAATATCATCGGCATCTATGACGCAGGTGTCGACGGCGATACCTGTTACATCGTCATGGAACTGGTCGACGGCGGTGAGACACTCAAGAATTATTGCAAGCCGGATCATCTTGCGTCGCTTGAGAAAGTGGTGGAGATGATCTTCAAGTGCGCGAAGGCGCTGGACTATGCCCACAAACAGGGCGTCATCCATCGCGACATCAAGCCGACCAATATTCTCGTCACCACCACCGGCGACGTGAAGATAGGCGACTTCAGTATTGCCCATCTGTCCAAGATGGATTCGACCAAGACCATGCCCATGGGTTTGGTGGGCTCGCCGCGCTACATGTCCCCCGAGCAGATCGCCGAGGACTACCTCACCAACCAGACCGATCTGTTCTCGCTCGGCGTGGTCATGTACGAGCTGCTGGCCGGCAAGCATCCCTTCCTCGCTGAGAACTTCTCGCGCCTCGTGCAACGTATCCTCAACGAGGATCCGCCTGACGTTCGGCAGTTCCGTCAGGATGTGCCTGAAGAGTTGGTGCGCATCCTCGACAAGGCGCTCGCCAAGGATCGCGCCAAGCGTTATCAGATGGGCATGGATATCGCGTCTGATTTAAGCCGTGCTTTTGATTCGCTGCTCGAAACCCCGCAAGTGAATATCTCCGAACAGGAGCAGTTCGTCGCGGTCAAGCAGCTCGATTTCTTCGATGGGTTCCCCGACGCGGAGATCTGGGAAATCGTGCGCGCCGGCAAGTGGCAGGACTATCGCGACGGCGATCAGATCATCGTCGAAGGCGAACTTGACGACTCTTTTTACATCATCGTCTATGGCGAAGTGGCGGTACATAAAAACAGCAAGGAATTGCGCGTGCTGCTGGCCGGTGATTGCTTCGGTGAAATGGGTTACCTGGCCAAGACCAAGCGCACTGCGACCATCGTCGCGAAAGGCGCGACGTCATTGCTGAAGGTCAATTCCACTGTTATCACTCAGGTTTCGCTGAACTGTCAGGTGCGCTTCCTGAAAGTTTTTCTGCGTACCCTCATTCATCGTCTGTCGGTCACTACCGAAAAGATGTCGCAGGACATTTGACGGCATGCTGCGTGGCCTGCGCCTGGTCGGCTGTGGGCTGGCGTTGGTCGCGCATGGGGCGATGGCCCTGGACCTCGGACGGCTGCATCTGCCACCCGGCTTTCATATCAATCTCTATGCCGACAGTGTGCCGGACGCGCGCCAGCTCGCGCTCGGTAAACAAGGCACCTTGTTTATCGGCTCGCGTGAAGCAGGCAAGGTCTATGCGGCGGTCGACGCCGACCATAACGGTGTCGCGGAACAGGTGATGCTGCTCGCCGAGCATCTCACCATGCCTGCCGGGCTCGCTTACCGCGATGGCGCGTTGTACGTGGCGGCCGTCGATCGTGTGCTGCGTTATGCCGATATCGAAGCCCACCTCGCGTCGCCCCCTACGCCACAGCAAGTGGTGGGTGGCCTACCGACGTCGCAACACCATGGTTGGAAGTTCATCGCTTTCGGGCCCGATGGCGCGCTCTATGTGCCGGTAGGTGCGCCGTGCAATATCTGTGAACCTGATTTTCCCTATGCCTCCATCCTGCGCATTCCCACCCACGGCGGTGAAGTCACTGCCATCGCGCGCGGTGTACGCAATAGCGTCGGCTTCGACTGGCATCCGCTCACCGGCGAGCTGTGGTTTGCTGACAATGGTCGCGACATGCTGGGCGACGACCTGCCCCATGATGAAATCAATCGTGTGACCAAGGCTGGCCAACACTTCGGCTATCCCTATGTCCACGGCGGCGAGACGCTCGACCCGGAATTTGGCGCCGGCCATCGTCTCGACGAATTCACGCCGCCGGCCATCAAGCTCGATGCCCACGTCGCGCCGGTAGGCCTGGCCTTCTATCGCGGCACGATGTTCCCCGCCGCCTATCGCAATGCCTTGTTGGTGGCCGAGCATGGTTCGTGGAACCGTTCACACAAGTCTGGCTATCGCGTGATGATGGCGACTCTCAAGGACGACGGCACGGTCGCGAGTTACGAACCCTTAATCACCGGCTGGCTGGAAGGTGAGGAAAGCTGGGGCCGACCGGTGGCCTTTGCCACCATGGATGACGGCTCGCTATTGATTTCCGACGATCAGGCCGGCGTCGTCTACCGCGTCACTTATAAGCAACCGTGATCATGAGTGAGCAATGCGCCGCGCTGATCGCGCGTCTGCGTAGCGGTTTGAATGTCACTGGCACCGACAGTGCGCAGCAGTTGTTGTACGAACATTGGGTGGGCGTGGCGCAGTGGCCGCTGCAGCCCGTCGCGCTGGCCTTGTTGGTGGGCGTGGCGCCGGAACACTGGGCGAGCCATGTCGAGGCCTTGGGATTGGAAGCCGAGGCCGAGCAATTGCGCGCACGTCTGCTTGCTGACCTCGCCCTCGACGCGGCACAGATCACGGATGGTTTGCGGCTGCGTGCCTGGGCACAAAGCCAGGGCGTCGCACTGCCGGCGGCGGCCGAACATCTGCTCGATTTCGTGGCGCGTACTTTGCCCATGCTAGCGGCACAGGTGCCGACGACGAACGCTTCTGCGGAGCGTACCAGCGACAAGGAAGTGGTGCTCGGCGCGGCGCTGGCGATGGTCACACGCTTCACCGAAGACTGCCTGGACGAGGAACGCATGTTTGATGGTGCACGCATCGCGCGTCTTATGCTGACGCAAGCGGCGCTGTGGTTTCCCGATGGTCCGCCGCGCATGGACGAGCAGGCGATCGCTAAGCTCATCGAACAATACATCAGCGGTTTCTGATCAAGACTCTGGCGCGCTCTGCGCCGGTTCCTTGGCATGCACCGGCATCACCGCGCCGATATGCGTTTCCTGGCGCGCTGCGGCCAGTGCTACCTGGCGCCGCCTTTCGGCAAATGCGCTTCGTCTTTCTTCGCTCAATTGATCATGACAATGGGGGCAGCATGCGGCGTGTTGATACAGCGGTGAGGCGCGGTCGGCGGCACTCAAGGGCCGTCGGCAGGCGAAACACAGACTGTACTCACCCGGTGTGAGCGCCGCATCGAGTGCGACACGCTCGTCGAATACGAAACATTCGCCTATCCAGCTCGACGCTTCGCGTGGTGTGTGTTCGAGATAGTTGAGGATGCCGCCCGACAACTGATAGACCGCATCCACACCGCGCGCCAGCAGATAAGCGCTGGCCTTCTCGCAACGGATGCCGCCAGTGCAGAACATCGCCACGCGCGTCGCGCCGCTGCGCGCCAGCTCGGCATCGATCAAGGCCGGGAATTGACGGAAGTTGTCCATGCCGAGATCGAGTGCGCCTGCGAAGCTGCCGACGCGAACTTCGTAACTGTTACGGGTATCGACCAGCAGCACGTCCGGATTGTTGATCAAATCGTTCCACTCGGCCGGTGCCACCGGGGTGCCGGTGCGCACAGCGGGCGCGATGCCGGCCACGCCCATGGTGACGATTTCGCGTTTGTATTTAATCTTGAAGCGCCGGAAAGGCGCGGCCTCGTGAAACGACTGACGTACGTCGCACAGCGCTGCAAAGCCCGGCTGCGTGCGCACGAAATCGAGAAACGCAGTGACTGCTGCGGGTGTGCCGGCGATGCTGGCGTTGAGGCCTTCCTCGGCCAGCAACAGCGTGCCGAGCAGATCGCTGGCGCGTGCCTGGTCACCGAGCACGGCACCGAATTCGCGCGGCGCGGCGAGGGTCACGAACTTATAGAAGGACGCGACCATGATTTGTCGCGCCTTGGCTGAAGCTGGAGTGGTCATCAAGCACTACCGTGATGAAGGAGCAGCCTCATGCGCGCGCTCCGGAACTGCAATCGCCGGGCCCGCGACGCGCTGGGCAAGCGTTCGTGATCATCGCATGATCCGGCCATGAGCTTGCACCTTGCCGATACGCCGCTGCATGCGTTTCTTGATCTGAGTGCGGAGCGGCTGACGACGATATTCGCCGAACTGCCGCCAGCGGCGCAGGCCTGGCTCGCCGCCGTGCTGCCGCGTGCGCGCAGCGCGCTGGTGGCGGACGGCCGCCTGCTGGTCTGGCAGACGGCGCTCGCGGGCCTGCCGAGCCTGCCGGTTGAGCATCGAGACTTCGGCGCCACGGTGCGCGCCGTCGGGCCTTGTGATGTGTCGGCGCGTGAAGCGCTACGTACTGCGCTCAAGGCGCTTGTGCCCTGGCGCAAGGGACCCTTCGCACTGTTCGATGTGTTGATCGATAGCGAATGGCGTAGCGATTGGAAGTGGGCGCGGGTGCTGCCGCGCTTGAGTCCGCTGCGCGGCCGACGCGTGCTCGATGTCGGTTGTGGCAACGGCTATTACCTGTGGCGCATGGTGGAGGCCGGCGCCGGGTTTGTCCTCGGTATCGATCCCGCGCTGGCGGCCTTTACGCAGTTCGCCGCGCTGAGTCACTACCTGTCCACCCCCGCCATTCACATGCTGCCACTCGCGAGCGCCGATCTCGATCATCGTTTGCGTTGTTTCGATACGGTGTTTTCAATGGGCGTGCTCTACCATCGTCGCGATCACCTCGCGCATCTTGTCGAGTTGCGTCATGCCTTGCGTGCCGGCGGCGAGTTGCTACTCGAAACCTTGGTCGTCGTCGCTGACAACACCGAGCTGCTGGTCCCTACATCACGTTACGCCGGGATGCGTAACGTGTGGGCGCTGCCTTCGCCGTCAACGCTCGAAGCGTGGTTGAAGGCGGCGGGTTTTCGCGCGGTGCGCATGGTCGACATCACAGCGACCAGCGTCGCTGAACAGCGCGCCACGGCGTGGATGCCGACGCATTCATTGGCCGACTTTCTCGCGTCCGATACACCCTCGCACACCATCGAAGGCTATCCCGCGCCGGTGCGCGCGGTGTTCGTCGCCAGCGCCGACTGAGCTCGCTTATAGTGTCGTCTCGCATATGACTACGCCTACGCCATGCCACGAAGCGAGAACGACATGAATCCATGCATGCTGGTGACCGGTGCGAGCCGTGGCATCGGTGCGGCCACCGCCCTCATGGCGGCGTCGCGCGGCTACACCGTGGCGGTCAACTATGTGCACGATGCGGCGGCAGCCGATGGCGTGTGCGCGCGCATTATTGCGGCCGGCGGGCTAGCCTTTGCCGTGCAGGCCGACGTTGCCGACGAGCAGCAGGTGCTGGCGATGTTCGAGCAGTTGGATGCGCGCGGTTCACCCTTGACCGCGCTGGTCAACAACGCCGGTGTGGTGGGTGCCATCGCTCCGTTCACCGATTACAGCGCGGCGCGGCTCAAGCGCACTTTCGAGGTGAATATCTACGGCGCCTTTGTGGTCGCGCGCGAAGCTGTCAAACGCATGTCCACCGCCCACGGTGGACGTGGTGGCGCGATAGTCAATCTGTCCTCGGCGGCGGCGCGCATCGGTTCACCCCATGAGTTCATCGACTATGCCGCTTCCAAGGGTGCCATCGACAGCATGACGCTAGGTCTAGCCAAGGAGTTCGCGACGCAAGGTATCCGGGTCAACGCGGTGCGACCGGGACTGATCGAGACCGAGATTCACGCCTCGGCCGGCGCGCCTGATCGCGTCGCACGCTTCACACCCATGATTCCGATGCGTCGTGCCGGCCAGGCCGAGGAAGTGGCCAGCGCGATACTGTGGTTGTTATCCGACGAGGCGTCTTACATCACGGGTTCCTTGCTCGACATTAGTGGCGGGCGCTGACGATTCATGGATCAGCGCAGCACGCAGCCCCATGCCACGGCTGTCAGCATGGCACTGCCCGACACACCTTTCCGTTTCTGTCTGCGCTATGTGCGCCGCTATCTGCCTATTGTTTGTGTGATGGTGATATTAGAAGGTGGGCAATCGGCCTGTTCGATCCTGTTGCCCTACGCCATCAAGCAGATCATGGAAGGCGTGACGGCGGCGCAAGCCGTGCATGCGCAAGTGTGGCCACAGGTCAGCGCACCGTTCTGGTTGTTCGCCGCTTTGAATCTTGGTGTGGTGTTGTGCTCACGCGCGAGTGGCACGGTGCTGGTGATGCTCGGGCCGGCGCTGCGTCGGCGCGTACGACGTGAATTGTTCGCCTATCTGCAGCTTCATTCGCAGCGCTACTTCCTGTCGAATTTCGCCGGCTCACTCGCTAATCGCATCGCCGAAGTGTCGATGGGTGTGTCGCAGACCATCTGGACCGTGTTGTTCGATTTCTGGCCGCTCGCGATCTCCTTTACGGTGTCGCAACTGCTGCTCGCCCAGGTCAATGTGCGTCTGGCCGTGGTGCTCAGCGTGTGGACCGTGATCTATATCGTGATCTGCTTCCTGCTGGCGCGCCGTTGCCGACGTTACGCACGCGAATACGCCGCAGCACGCAGCGCGGTGAGTGGCACCATCGTCGATTCGGTATCCAACATCATGACTGCCAAGTTGTTCGCGCGGCGCGATTTCGAGCGCGACCATCTTGAAATCTATCTCGACCGCGAAGTCGAACGTGCGCGTGCCACGTTCTGGTTCATGGAAGGCATACGCTGGTTCCAGTTCGTGGCCGCCTTCATGCTGATGTTGTCCGTGATCGGTTATGCGCTGCGACTGTGGAGTGCGGGCGGCATGAGCGCTGGCCAGTTTGCGATGGCGGCGAGTCTGTCCTTGCTGCTGATTGAACAGGCGCGTGGTTTGAGCCGGCGCTTTCTCGAATTCTTCGAGTTCGTCGGCAATATCAATGATGGTGTGGGCATGATCGTGCGCCCCCATGAAGTGGTCGACGATACCCGGGCCGGGCCTTTGCTGGTGACGCGCGGCGAAATTCGTTTCGAACAGGTCGACTTCGCCTACACCAGCGCGCGGCCGGTGTTCCGTGATCTGAGCGCGGTGTTGCGGGCCGGCGAACGCGTCGGTCTGGTCGGTTACTCGGGCAGCGGGAAGAGCACCCTGGTCAACCTGATTCGGCGTCTGTTCGAGCCCCAGGGCGGGCGTATCCTCATCGATGGCCAGGACGTCAAACTCGTCACCCAGGAAAGTCTGCGCGCGGCGGTCGCGATGATTCCTCAGGATCCGCTGCTGTTCCATCGCACGCTGAAGGACAACATCCGTTATGGACGACTCGATGCGAGCGATGAGGACATCATCGAAGCGGCGCGTCTTGCTTCTGCCCACGATTTCATCACAGCCATGGAGGACGGTTATGACGCCCTGGTCGGCGAGCGCGGCGTGAAGTTGTCAGGCGGTCAGCGCCAGCGCATTGCCTTGGCGCGTGCAATACTCAAGGCCTCGCCGATACTCTTGCTGGACGAGGCGACCAGCGCGCTCGATTCGGTGACCGAGCGCTCTATACAAGAGAGCCTTGAGCACCTGATGCAGGGGCGCACGGTGGTGGTGATCGCCCATCGACTGTCGACGCTCGCGCATCTCGATCGCATCCTGGTGTTTCATGAAGGACGCATCATCGAGGACGGCAGCCATCACGAATTGCTGGCGCGCGCTGGTCACTACGCGCACATGTGGACGATGCAGGCCGGTGGCTTTCTGCCTGATCACGATAGCCGGGGCACTTGAGTGCGACCGCTCAGGCCGCGCCGGCGCGCGGCGATTCGAGGCCGCTCCACAGCTCGTGCAAGTCAGGGAAATTCCAATCGCTGGGATCCTCCCAGCTCTTGATGCGGTCCTGCCCTTTCAACGTATCGAGATCGAGAATCTTGGGCGCCAGTCGTGCTTTGCGGCGCGTGCAGTAGAAGGCTTTGACACACGGTGTCAGCAGCGATTCGGTGCTGATCTCGACCACCACCGCCAACAGACCTGACTCGAGCTTGACCAGCGAGCTGACAGGATAGATACCGACCGATTTGACAAAGGCCTGGAACACGCGCGCGTCGAAGTGGCCCTTGCTCCATTCATTCATCTTGCGAATGGCCACCGCCGGATCCCAACCTGTTTTATAGGGACGGTCGGAAGTAATGGCATCGTAAACATCACACACCGCGCCCATCTTGGCGAACAGGCTAATGGTGTCGCTGTTCAGCTTGTCGGGATAGCCACTGCCATCGACTTTCTCATGATGATGTAGAGCGACATCGAGGGACACTTCGCCGACACCGGCACCTTCCACCAGCATGTCGTAGCCATGGCGCGGATGTTCTTTGATCTGCGTGAATTCTTCGTCGGTGAGTTTGCCGGGCTTGTTCAGGATTTCGAGTGGCACCATGGCCTTGCCGAGATCGTGAATGAGGCCCGCCATGCCGGCGTCGCGGATCTGGGTCTGGTCGAGACCGAGCTGGCGGGCCAGCGCGATCATGAGGCCGCACACCGCGACCGAATGCATGAAGGTGTAATCGTCCTGGGTCTTGAGCCGCGCCAGACTGATCAGGGCGCCGGGATTGCGCTGCACGGAGTTGGAGATTTCCTCGACTAGCGGTTCGAGTTTTTCCGGCGCGACGGTCTTGCCCATGCGCGCTTCGCTGAACATCGCGGTGATCTCGCCCTTGGCCTTGCCACAGAGCGCAGCGGCACGCCGCACTTCCGCCGCCAGTTCGACGCGTGGCACCAAAAGGGTCGGCTGGATCAGGGTCTCGACCAATTCACGTTCGATGCGCTCCTCGGCCTCGGTGTGGGTTTCGGCCGCTGGCGCGGCGGCTTCCGCGGCCACATCGAGACCCCGCGCCGTGTCGATCCAGACATCCTTCACGGCGGAATTGCGCAGGCTCGCGATGTCGGCCGGGTTGTCGAGCAGAAAACGGGTATGCCAGAACGGATGGTCCATCCAGGACCCGCACATTTCGTTCAAGAACATGCCGGGCCTGAGATCCTGCACGGAAATCTTCCGCAGGCTCTCCGGCTTCGGCGAGTTCTTGGTCAATGCGGTCATACTCAGCGCGGTCCGTGTCGTCTAGAGGCGAGGCTCGGTTCTCTATCGGCGCCGTGGCCGCGCTCTTGAGGCGCGATGGACCCGCAGCTGGGGAGCGGATGGAACATGGGGTCGCAGTGCAACATCGAAACGCCGGGCTGGGCGGCCTGTGGTCTTTCACGACCCCTTCACGCCGCCGGTGGTATCCATGTTCTCGGTTCAAGGTCCGCGCGCGGGCCCGGGGCCTGAAGCTTTATTGAAAAACAGACTAGCTGCGCCACCCGGTGCGTGATCTAGGGGAGACAACTATGCGAATCCAATTGAAGGCCGTGCTGCTGGCGGCCGCCGCGACCGTGCCGTTTACGGCCGGCGCGTTTACCGAAGAGGACTACCTGGCCTGGTTCAAGGCGAACCAGACTGCGCAGCCGCAGTTCGCCGAAGGTGACACCATCACTTTCGACAAGGCGGATCAGGTCCGCCCGTTCATTCCGAAGGAATTCCAATCGGAATGGATTTTCGAAGGCATGGAAATGAAGATTAAGGATGCTGGCGACCTCAGCAACTCCGACGTCTACAAAGCCGCCACCGAGAAAAACAAGGGCACCGCAAAGATCGCGGCGGACGGCGCCATTGAGAACTATGCGGCCGGTCGTCCGTTTGACCCCGCGACTTTCCAGCCGGGCAGCAAGGAAGACGGCTGGAAGATGGTGTGGAACTGGAACTATCGCTGGCAGAACGACGGTCTGTCGGTCGGTGAAGTGCATTGGGTGTGGGTGCGCCGCGGTGGCGAACACAGCAAGCACGAGATCATGACCAGCGAGGGCGGCAAGTACGCCAAGTACTACGAAGGCGGCGGTTCCTTCGAGCGCGCGCTGGCTGGGCCCTACAACCGCTTCCTGATGTCGCACAACGCCAAGTACGAATCGAGCGGCTATCGCGTCAACAATGGCGAAGGCTTTGCCAAGGACACCGAGTTCCGCGAGTACACCGGCTTCACCTCACCGTTCGACATCGCGGGCACGGCGTTCCTGATCCTGCGCTACGACGATCCGCGCAAGGCTGACGACTCCTGGGCCTACATCCCGTCCCTGCGCCGCGTGCGCCGTATCTCGGTGGAAGTGAAGTCCGACTCCCTGCTCGGTACCGACCATACCCTGGAAGATTTCTACGGGTTCAATGGCCGTCCGATGGAGCACGACTGGGAATATATCGGTAGCACCAAGATCCTGGTGGTTGCACGTTCGCGTAACCGCGAAGCGGTGTACTACGGGCCGAATGGCTGGGCCATCAAGGACGACTACGCGCTGCGTCTGACCGACGTCTTGAAGCAGATCCCGAAGCGTTCCAACCATCCCTATTCCAAGAAGTTCATCCACGTCGATCGTGAGTCTGGCGAGTCCTACTACGCCAACGCCTTCGACAAGGCGGGCGAACTGTGGAAGGTGTGGCAGCTCACCAAGGTTTGGTCGGACGACCCCTACGTGCAGAACAACCCGGACAAGTACAACAAGGAACGTACGCCGATGAACACACGTTTCCAGCTCTTCCAGAGCATCAACGTGGTCGATCTGCAGAACAATCGCGGTACCCTCGTGCCTTGCCGTGGCGCCGAAGCCCCGAACAAGGAACTGAAGGAGATGAAGCGCCTGCTCGACGTGAACTACCTGACGGAAGGTCGCTAAGCGCGTCCTGAAGTTAGAAGTCATCTGATCCTGAAGGCCGCCTGTGAACAGGCGGCCTTTTTTTATGCTCTGGAAATGAATGTCAGACTGAAGTCTG
>JAYWAC010000232.1:0-4090 GCA_043782755.1 Pseudomonadota bacterium
GCAAGCGCGACGTGGTCGAAGCCTAAGTTCCACGCATCGTCTAGGTTCAAGCTGCCACCGAAACGCACGCCGCCATAGGCGCGGAAGGTGCGCCGGCGCAGCAGGGTCAGGTAGATGACCTTGAGAAAGTTCTTGTCCCAACGCACAGTGATGCCGTACTCGGCGACGCCGCCAAAACCGTTGTTGGTGCGTTTGTCGAGATCTTCATAGAGCGTTGCGAAATCGCGCACCGGTTGCGGCGGCGCGGTCGCGCTGCCGGTCAGATAAGCGGGCAGCGGTTCGACCTTGAGCGCGTCGATGCCGATTACAGCAAAGCCTTCCTGCAACAGGTAGTGCGCAAGCGTGTAGCCAGCCGGCCCGAGACCCACCACCATCACTTTCTTGCCGTTGTAGGGCGCCATCTGCGGGCGCTTGACGTTGAGCGGGTTCCAGCGCGTCAAGAGCGCATAGATCTCAAAGCCCCACGGCAGATTCAGCACGTCGGTCAGGACATTCGTTTCAATCTGCGGAATGTTGACCGGCTCGGTCTTCTGGTAGATGCAACCCTTCATGCAGTCGTTGCAGATACGGTGACCGGTGCCGGGACACATCGGGTTGTCGATCACGATCAGCGCGAGTGCGCCGATGTTGTCGCCCTGACGCTTGACCACATGCATCTCGGAGATCTTCTCGCTGAGCGGGCAGCCGGTGACGGGTACGCCCAGCGCATTGGTCTTGAAGCCGCCTTCCTTTTTGTTCGGCATGCCCTTTGAGCAGGTGTCGTTGTCGCGGTCGTGGCAGTAGATACAGTGATCGACTTCGTACAACACGCGACGCTGGCCATAGCGCGGGTCGGTCAGCGCGAAGCCGTCGCGACGACGGCGATGGTGGTCTTCGGCGGCCCAGGCCTTGTAGCCACCGCGATCGAATTCCGGGTGGTGGACCAGATGCTGCACATCGGTCTTGGCCGGTTGCTTGAACGAGACCCAGGCATTGCTGGCGGCGGGCGCGAAGTTGTCGTCGGCCTGTACCGTCAAACACCATTGTTCGAGGGCGGTGCGCGCCGCTACAGTCAGCGCGGCATCGTCGCCGATAGACGACCAGGCGGCATGCTTGCGCAGACTGGCCAGGAAGTGCGCGTGCGCTGCGTCGGCCATCAGCAGATTGGCGGCGCGCGCGGTCAGGTATTCGTCGTCGTGGACGAGGCGGGCGCCATCGCGGGCCGCATCGCGCAGCGCGAGCACGGCGGCTTTCAAGGCTTCGCGATCGAAGCTCGCGATATCGACACCTTTGTACTTCTTGGCCAATGGCTCGACGAACTTGTTACGGAAGCCGAGCACGGTCTGATCTTCGTCGCGAATCATCGCACCCTGTGCGTCCCACGCCGACTCGATGCGGAACAGCCGCGCCAAGAAGGCGCCCACATAGGGTGCGGCGTCGGTCAATACGAAGGAGTGTTCTTCCGGCGTCATGCCCTCGCCCTGGCAGGCGCGGTAGGCGGCGAGTCGGCCGCCGATGCTGGCGTCACTCTCGGCCAGAAACGCATCGAAACTGGCGGTCAGGCGCGCGAGTGCCTGCGGTTCGTACAGATCGGGGTAGGTGAATCCAGGTATGCCGAGAGTCAGGGTGGCCGAGTCGAGGCCGTGGGTCATGTCATTCATTACGCAGGGCGCCTGCTGATTGAAGGGTGGATGTGGAAAAGCGCGCACGATACGGCAGCGTATGGCCGAGCGCAATCATCGCTGGCGCCAAGGGAACTGTATTGTAGGTGCGAATGAATTCGCACCTACAGGACCAGGCCGGCAATCAGGGGTACACCACCAGCGTCCTGGCCTCGATACTTTCGCGTGGCCGTGCGTCGGGCGGTGCCGCCGGATTCTTGAAGCCGGTGTGGGGCGTGTAGCTGGCACGGCCATCCTCGGACGAATCCCAATTCTTGAGCAGCAGCACCTCGTCGGGTTGCATGTCGGCCGCGTAATACCAACGATGAGCGGGGTTGTAGACCACCGAATAGATTTCGCCGCTATGGCGCGGGTGGTCGAGATCGTCGTCGCCGAAGTGATGGATATCGGTCGGTACCAAGTCCGAGCGTGTGACGCTGCGTGCGTCACAGACCGCGAGCGGTACGTCCTGCACCGGACCGATGATCGGCCGCCAGACATTGATCAGCGCCATGCGATGACCGGCATAGGACGGGCGCCCAGCGTCGGCCAGGATCTCGCGCGCACGGCGCGGACCAGACTGTGGCGTGTAGTCGTTGTGCGCGGCATCTACCGGCATACGGACGCCCTGCTGGCCTTGCGCGGCGCGCAAGGCGCTGCGCTGATTGTGGTCAAACACCACCACGTCCAGCGCATCCAGCGCGTAGCGCAGAAACCGCGCCACCTCGCCGTAGTAATGCGTGCGCACTAGTTCGTCGTTATAGAAATCCTGGATGGCCGAAGGCGCGTGCAGCAGTTCGAAGCCGGCGCTGTCGATCCTCGGCGCCGGCGACAGCGCACGGCAGTTGGCGATGGGCAGCGTGTGATATTCCTGCGCCGGCTGGACCAGCGCGCGTCCGCTATCGGGCGGATAGACCAGACGCTGGGCGCGCCCGGTGTTCGGCACCAGATAGGCAAGCTCGGCGACGACGTTGTGTTGGGGGCTGGACATGTTTTTATTCTCCTGATCGGCACGCATCACGTGACCACCTGTCGCCTCTAGGGTGACTGCGGTCAGATCGTGGAAATCAATCCTACCGCACTGGGGTCAGGATGGTGCAAGCGCCGCTGACGCTCTATGCCCTCACGCCCGGCGTGGCGTGGTGCGATGCACGGCGGTGAGGATGCCGCGCATGATTTCAAGCGGCGCTGGCGGGCAGCCCGGTACCACGACATCGACCGGGATCACATTCGAAATGCGTCCCACGCAGGCATAGCTCTCACCGAACACGCCCCCATCACAAGCGCAATCACCGATAGCGACCACCAGCTTGGGCGTGGGTGTGGCCTCATACGTCCGCTGCAAGGCAACGACCATATTGCGTGATACCGGGCCGGTGACCAGCAGCATGTCGGCGTGACGCGGGCTGGCAACGAAGCGGATGCCCAGGCCTTCGAGGTTGTAGTAGGGATTGTTAAGGGCATGAATCTCGAGTTCGCAACCGTTACAGGAGCCGGCATCGACTTCGCGGATGGCAAGTGCCTGGCCAAGGTGTTGCAGAATCTCGCGCTGGATGCGCGCTATGCCCGCTACGAGATCGGCACTGTCTTGCGGTGGTTCCTCGCTGACCACGCCGCTGCGGATAATCTGACGCAGGATCTTCAACATCAGAGATCGGGCCCCGCGTAACTCAAGTTGAACGACTTATTGATGAGCGGGAAGTCGGGCACGATATTGCCCATCACCGCATGTTCGAGCAGCGGCCAGTTGTGCCAGGACGGGTCGTGACAATGACAACGACGAATCGCACCGTGCTGGTCGAGCTCGAGTGCGACCATCACTTCACCGCGCCAGCCTTCCACCCAGCCACAGCCGAACGCGGCCTGGCTCGGCGCCTCGAGCGCAATGCGAAAATCACCGGCCGGCAGGCGCGCGACCAGCTCGTCGAGCAGGCGCAAGGATTCTGATACTTCATCAAAGCGCAGCGCGACCCGCGCCGCGACATCGCCATTGCGCTGGGTCTGCACACTGACGCCGAGCGCGGCATAGGGCGCTGTGGGATGCATGGCGCGCAGATCGAAAGCCTGACCACTGGCGCGCGCGGCGAAGCCGGTAAGGCCCAATTCCGCCGCCAGTTTCGGCGTGATACGGCCGGTGGTGATGAAGCGATCCTGCAGGCCGGCATGGTTGTCGTAGATGCGTCGCAGTCGCGCCAGCTCTTCGCGCAATAACTGATTCTGGGTGCGCATCGCGGCGAGCGCCGTGCCCTCTGGCTCGCGCACTACGCCGCCCGGCACCACGTAGTCCATCATGAAGCGATGACCGACCAAGGCCTGCGACAGACGCAGCCAGTCTTCCTTCAAGCGCGAGAACTGCGCGAGTGCGAAAGCCATCGCCGCGTCGTTGCCGAGTGCGCCGAGGTCGCCGAGATGATGGGCCACGCGTTCGCGTTCCAGCGCCAGTGCGCGCA
>JAYWAC010000233.1:0-10790 GCA_043782755.1 Pseudomonadota bacterium
TAGAAGCGGCCCTGGGTCGGCGCGTCCTGAATCGTGGTGCTGTCGTCGCCATAGACCGGGTAGTAGCGATCCGCGTCGAGACGACGGAACAGGCTACGCGGATCCTTGCGCGTGAAGTTGTGGAACAACTCGTCGAACTGTTGCTCACGGGTGTCGGCCGCTGCGGTCAGTAGATACTTGCCCTTGATCTTGCCCTTCAGATAGAAAGCCAGCCGACCGTCGACATAGGCTTTGTCCTTGAAGCGCGCGTTGTCTTCGCCAGTAAGTTTCTGCAGTGGGCCGTCGACATCGCTGCCGCCGACCGTCAAATCACCCAGGGCCACGTACATCCACTGCTCGGCCGGAATGGTGATGCGCCGTTCGACCTCGGCCGTCTCGCCACTTTGCTTGGTGACGCTGACCGCGATCGAATGCTCACCCGGCGGCAAAATCTGGCGCGCGGCAAAACGACCGCCTTGGTCTACCGGCACCGGATGACCCATGACCTTGACCTGCGCGCCGTTCACCACCGCTTCGCCATCGATCGTGACCGCGCCCCCTTGCACGGGGATATTGGCGGTGTCGCGGCTGTTCTCGCCGTAACCTGCGAACAAGTCGTCTTCACGGCCCTTGAAGTTCTCATCGCTGATCTCGAGACGCTTCGCACGGGTTTGATCGAAGCGGCCTGCGCTGTCCTCAACGCGCAGCACATAATCGATAGACGTCGGTTCGAAGTCTTGCGGCACTTGCCAGGTAGCGATGCCATCTTCGCCCAGTGGCAAGATCTGCAAGGGCTTGCCGCGACCACCACTGTCGGCCGGATAGAGCCGCACTTCGGCGCGTGCGATGAACGCGAGATAATTGCTGTAAGGCACGAAGCGCACCGCGTGACCGCGTGCCGCTGCATCGGGCGTGGCATGCAGATTCAACCATGGCGTCTGCTCGAGACTGTCGTAGCGCATGCGCAGGCGCGCGCCATTGAGTTCGACGGATTGATCAGCGGCGCTGGCCGGCGCGCTGGCTGTGTCGATGGACGGCGGGCTGACAACAGCGGATGCGTCGCCTTGCTTGGGCGCGGTGGTGACGGCTTCAGGCACGGGGGCTGCTGCGGTCGTGGCAGCCGCGCTTGCTAGCGGCGCGCCGGTCGCGACATTCGCATCCGGCACCGTCAGCGGCGCACTGCCGGATGAACCCTCACCGGCCGGCGCAGCTTGCGTTAGCGGCGTCACCGCTGCGGCCGGCGCCGTCAGCACCATATCGGTCGGCCCTGGCACAGCATCGGGACGCGGCGTCGCACCGAAATTCACCCGCATCATTTTGCCGCGCGTCAGGCGCACCACGCGCGGATTCTCGCTGGTGACTTCATAGCCCAGCGGCAGCGTGTGGATGTCGAGCTTCAAGACCGCATTGGAACCGCGATCCTCATCAGGCACGGCAATACAGGCAACGTGGTAACGACCGTAGGCATCGGTGGTGGTCAACAGACCATCGACACCGATCACCCGCGCATTGGCGATGCCCTTCTCACCTTCGTCCTGATAACCGTCTCGATTGCGATCGTCGAACACCTTGCCGATCACTTCCGAACAATCAACCAAGGGATCGGGCAGCACGCGTACCACCGCGCTCGCGACGTTGGAATTGATGGCATGGCCGATGATATTCACGCTCCACGCGCGATTGGTGTAGTTCGCTTCCGCGACACCGGCACCGACCACCGCGATGAGTTTGATCTGACGTTCCTGATTACCGTTGAAGTCGACATCGTGGAACAGCAGTTGGCGGCCCTTGCGCTCGGGCGTGATGGAACGGCCATCGAGCGTCGCCGAGCCGTCGCGGAACTTGAAGCCCGGCGGCAGCGCATCGACCACGTCGAGATTCAACAGTGGCCCGCTGAGGTTATTGCGGATGCGCAAGGTATACGGCACCAGATCGCCGCGCGTGGTGTTGGTGACCGCCGCAGTTTTGACAATCGTCACCACTTCGCTACCGATAGGATCGAGCGGCAGATGGTTGTTGACGAGGTTCGCCGAACCACCGAGGCCAGGCGTGAAGTTGAAGGTCACGTAGTACTGCGTGCCGCTCGCGCCGGCGGCGAAAGTGCCGGCCGAGCTGTTGGTGGCACAGGACTTGGGCACATGCACCGGCGCGCTGGCGGCAGGCGGCGCGGCGCTGTTCTGCACCAGCGCGGGATTGGGCAAGGGCGCCACCGTCAACGTCGCTTCGCAGGGCGGCAAGACACCCGACAGGCCCGGCAGATAGCCGCCCGGTGAGGTGACCTTGATGGTATACACACCGGCAGGCGCGCCCGGCAGCAACAGAAATTGATACTGACCGCTGCTGCCGGTGGTCTGGCTAGTGTTGTCCGCACCGCCGACTAACTGCGTGGCCGGATTGAAACCAGCCGGCCCTTGAATGTTGACCACCGCGCCTGCCACCGGCGTGCGCGTGACCGAGTCATACACTACGCCCGAAGGATCGAGCGGCAGATTCTGCGCAACGATGTTATCGCCGGCATTCAATGCAATGCCACGAATGGTGCCGAAGTCGGTGTTGCCGGCATTGCCTGTCGAAATCGGTTTGCCGTAAACGATACCGCCGTCGGGATGACGGAAGATCACTTCATAGGTGCCGGGCGACAGACCCTTGAATTCGTAATCGCCCCGGCTATTGGTGAGCGTGGTCGCGATCACGGTCATGTGCTGGTAGTCGGTCGGATCGGCGCGTTGCACGAGCTGCACAGTCCAACCGACTTGGCCACTTTGTTCGTCGTCCTGACGGTTGTGATTGCCGTCGAAGAACACACGGCCCGAGATCTTGGCCGGCGAGACTGGCTGGCCTTCACCGAAGTTGTAACCTGTGGCATGCGTGCCCGGGGTCGGGAAAGTGATGCCGGTGATGACATCATTACCGAGCGTGCCGCCAGCCGTACCGACCGTATCCTTGCCGTCGTTGACACCGGCCGGTTGCGTCTCGGTCAGCGTGTAGCCCGCACCATTGGGCTGCGGCAAACCGTTAAAGCGATAACGACCGTCAGGCCCCGTGGTGACCGTACGCGTGACCGGGTTGCCCGCGCTATCGGTACCGGTAATGGTGAGGGTGACACCCGGCAGACCGGGCTCGTTGGGATCGCGCACGCCGTCGCCATCGAGATCGCTGAACACCAGGCCCGCCAGGCTGTTGCCCGCTTCACCGAAGTCGTAACCGCTGGCGCTTTGGTTAGCGCCGAGCGCGATGCCTGAGACAGCATCGTTGGCGACCGTGCCACCGGCGGTGCCGGCGACGTCACCGCTGTCGGCCCAGGCGGCGGGTTGGGACTCAGCGACACGATAGGTGCCACGGCGCAGATTGTTGAAGCTATAGCTGCCGTCAGCGGCGGTGGTGGTCGTCTGATTGACTGGATTGCCGAGATCGTCGGTGCCGGTCAAGGTGATGGTGACGCCGGGAATACGCAGCGTCTCGGACACATCGCGCACGCCGTCAGCGTTTTCATCGACCCACACCACACCGGCAATCGCGGTGTTCGGCACTTCGCCGAAGTCCTGATCGATGATCGCCGTATTGGCCGCCACCACGATACTGGATAACACGTCGGTGCCACGGCTGCCGGCCTGTACCACACCGTTCTTGCTGTCCAGGCCGTCGACAAAACCGGCGGCTTGGGTTTCGGTGACGGTGTAGCCCGCGCCATTGCTCGGTGAGAGATTGTCGAACACGTAGTTGCCATTGATGTCAGTGACGGCGGTGACATTGGTCAACACATTGCCGAAGGAATCGGTACCGGTGAGCGTGACGGTCACACCTGCGATGCCGTTCTCACCGGCATCCCGAATGCCATCGTCATTGGCATCGGCGAATACCGTGCCGGCGAGTGAGGATTTCTGCACCGTCACGACATCAGAAGCCGTGTCATTGGCGGGCACGGTATCGAGCCCGTTGGTGCTGACGGTGGCGGTATTGGTCAGTGTGCCACCGACCGGCAAGGTAGTGATGCGCACCGGCACGGTCACCGCCACGCTGGCGCCGTTAGCGATCGCACCCAGCGTACAAGTAAAAGCAGCCTGCCCGGCAGCGCCGGTACACGTGCCCTGCGCCGGTGTCGGCGCGGCGGTCAGCAGCATGCCGCTCGGCAAGGTGTCGGCGAGATTCGAAGTGTCGCTGTCACCGGGGCCATGGTTGCTCACGGTGATGGTGAAATTGAACGGCTCGTTCAGGGCCACCGGATTGGTCGCCGCGCTCTTGGTCACGCCCAGATCAACCTTGACCCGCACGGTGGTCGATTCCGCTTCGGTGTCGTTAGATGACACCGGGTCGTCCTCGTTGGAATTCATCGAGGCAATATCGTTGTGCGTGTCGCCGCTACCATCGGGCGCGCTGTCGACGTGGAAGAACAAATGACGGGTAACAGTCTGGTTGGCCGTCATGTCGGGAATCGCGCAACTCACGTTGAGCGTGGCCGGGCCGGTCACCGCCGTCGCGGTGTTGTTACACAAAGACGTGCCCGCCGCGCAGCTCGCGGCACCCGCGTCATCACATAGGAAGGTCAGTTGCTTGCCGCTCTTGGGGGTGAAGGCATCGCTCAACACCACATGGGTCGCGAGCGACGGGCCGCGATTGGTCATGTTGATGCGATAGACGATGACATTACTCGGCAGATTGCTCGGGTCCCAGGGCATCGGGTCACGCACATCGGTCTTGTTGACCAGCAGGTCAACCACCGCCGGCGTGACGTTGAGCGTCGCGGGCTGACTATTATTGGCCGCGTTGCTGTCGGGACTGGTGGTGGTGACGGTGGCGGCATTGGGTAACACCCAGGCGTCGTTCTGCACGTCCCAGTCAGGACGCACGATAACCGTCACGGTCGCGACTTCGTCCTTGGCCAAGGTGCCGAAGTCGCAGTTCAAGGTATTGGCGGCAAACGCTGTGCATGTGCCCTTGCTCGGTCCGCCGGAGATGAAGGTAAAGCTGCGGCCGGCTGGCGGCGCGAAGACATCGCTGACCTGCACGTTGTTGCTCGCGCTCGGACCGTTGTTGACGACCGAGATGACGTAAGTGGCCTGGGTGCCGGCCGGCACCGTCGTGGGTGTGACGACCTTGCTGCGCAATTCGATGTCGCCTATCGGATCAACGTCGATGTTGGCGCTCGCGCTGTTGTTACCGCGATTATTGTCACCGAGTTCGGTCGAGGTGACGTCGGCGGTATTGGTCAGCGTGCCATCGCTCAAGGGTCGATCGGCGGTGATGGTGAAGTGCACGACTTCACCGTTGGCCAAGGTCTGGCCACTCGCGATGGTGCAGGTCACGGTCGCACCGGTGGTGCAGTTGAAACGACCACCGGAATCGTCGCTGACACCGACGGCAGTGGTAGCAGGCGTGGCGTCCGCGACATTACTGACAAAGCCCGCGACAGCGTCGGTCACCACCACACCGCCGACCGCTGACGGGCCGTTATTGGTCACGGTCAGAGTGTAGGTGATGCGGTTTTCCGCGATCTGCAAGGTGCTGTCGGCATTCGGCGTGGTGGCGGTCTTGGTGATGGCAAGATCCGCGATGCCGCTGGTACTGCCGCTCGCGGCGCTCGTGCTGTTGTTGCTGAGATCGGGATCGGTGGTGCCACCGACATCGCTGACACTGGCGGTGTTGCTCAAGGTGCCGGCGTTGGTGGCGATGGTGTTGATAGTGAGCGCGCTGGCATTGCCGCCAGAATTCTGCGGCGCGCCGGCGAAGGTGCAAGTCACGGTGCCGCCTGGATTGGCGCCACTGTGGGCGCAACTCCAGTTGGTGCCGGCGAAGTTGCTGAAGGTCTCGCCGTTATCGAGCGTATCGACCACCGTCAACACACCACTGGTCGCACGCGGACCGTTGTTATGCACGCTGATCACGCTGGCGATGGGCGAGCCCTGCGCGACCGGATTCGGTGACTTGGTTTTGCTGATGGAAAGATCGGCGCCGTCCAGCGCGACGGTGCCGTTCAGCGTGCCGCTGTTATTGGCCGTATTCGGATCGGCGGTCACCGCGTTGATGGTCGCGGTATTGGTGAAGGGGCCGGAGGCCGGCGCGGTGACATTGATTGCGATGTTATCGGTCGCGCCTACCGGCAAACTGGCACGCGTACACGTCACGGTGCTGCCGGCCGTGCCACAACTCCAAACGCCGCCGACAACGTTGTTGATGGTGAAGCCCGCCGGCACGGTATCACTGACCGTCACGGTGCTGGCATCAAAGGGACCAGCGTTACGCGGCCGCAGGGTGAAAGTCGCGGCTGCGCCACCTACCACGGGGTTAGGCGCTACTACCTTGGTGATGGAGGTATCGGCACCGACCGTGATCTGGGTGTTCTCGGTGGTGGTGTTGTTGTTGGGTTCCGGTTCGCCAGTGTTGGAGGCCACCGTCACGGCATTGGTGACGGTGCCACTGACCGCGCCGGTGACGCGCGTCACCAGGTTGATGTCGGGCGCCGTGCTGCCATTGGCGAGGCTGGCGGCACGGGTTACAAGTCACTATCTGAGCAATGGCGCTGCATAGCCAGCCACTGCCGCTGGCAGACACGAAGGTGGTGCCGGCCGGCAGGGTATCGGTGACACTGGTCGCGACCGCCGGATTGGGGCCGGCATTGTTGACCGAAATGACGTACCCGATGGTCGCGCCGGCGATCACCGGATCGGCGATATCGGTCTTGGTGACGGTCAGATCGGCGCCGTCGTCGATGGTGGTGGTTTGGTTGGCGGTGTTGTTGGCGTTGTTAGTATCGCTGGACGTGGTCGAGACACTGGCCGCAATCGGCAAGGTTGCGCCGGTCGCGGCGGTGGTGCGCACGACCACGTCTACCGAGGTCACCGGCCCACCCAGACCGTCACCCGTGATACTGCCCAGCGCGCAACTCACCACACCCGGCGTCGCGCCGTTATGGGTGCAGGCTGGGTTGTTGGTCGAGATGAAAGTGGTGGTGGCCGGCAGCGGCACGCTCAAGACGACGTTATTGGCAGTATCGGCGTTGCTGTTGACGATCGACAGACTGTAGGTGAGCAGACCGGCGCGGACCGCCGGGTCAGGGGTGTCGATGAGTTGCGAGATTTGAACGTCGACGGCGGCTGCGGTGCCCGTCGCCAGAGCCAGAACGCAGAACATGAGAACACGCAGGCGCGCGCGCGCGGGAACCTTCCTTGGAATCACAGTGCCTACCCGCCGATTTTATAGTTGTAATGGTCCGAAGCAGGCCCGAATGCTAGCGACTTTTCCCGACCCGTCTGCTCTGTCTCTTGTGCAGTACATCACAAAAGTTCCGCTTCCCCAATAGACGTATGGGAAGACCGTTAGGGGCTATGAATGGACCGTCTGCTCAGCCACTTCAGGCGCGCCGGACAAGTGGCGGTGGCCAGCGTATGCTTGCGCCCCGCAATGAATACCTCCACCGACACACCGTTGCCCGTGAGCGCGTTTCACAGGCATTGCCTGCGCCGCGACATCTCCAATTTCGCGCTGCTGAAACACCGTCATTTCGACGGCTTTCTCATTACCATGCAGCACTCCGGCACGCATTGGCTGAAGTACATGCTGAGTAGCGCGCTGGCCCTGCAGCTCGATCTGCCGCCGCCGCGCTTTGTGCATAACGACTCAAGCAATGATTTCATCGGTCATCCGCGTCACCTACGTCTGTATCCCCAGGCGCCGCGTCTGGCCAGCACCCACTCCGTGCCCCATGTGCTGTTCGACTCTCGTCTGCTGCGCTTAGGGCTGCATCTGCCACCTTATGTGGTGCTGGTGCGCGATCTACGCGCCGCGCTGGTCTCGAACTACGAAAAATGGAAAGAGCGCTACGGCGTGACGTTCAAGGAATACTTGCGCGGCGACCCGCGCGGCCGCCGTTACATTTTCGATCTGTGGGGCGGTCTGCATTTTCTCAATCGCTGGGCGCGGGTGCGCCGACGCTTTCCCGGCGCGACGCTGGAAGTTCGCTATGAAGACCTGCAGGCGCGCCCGCAAGCCTTGCTGACGAATATCTTTGCCCACTTCCAAATCACCATGGAGTCACGGCACATCGCAGCTGCGGTCGCTGCCGGCAGCAAGCAGAACATGGCGGCCAAGCTCGACCCGCACAGTCCGGTGCGGAATATCATTCGTGACGATGAGCGGCCGCCGACGAGCTGGTATGACGGCGAGGATCGCGACTACTTCGATATGGTGCTGGCGCGCTGCCTGGTCGACGACCACGGCTATGACTGGCGCTGGCCAGCCCTTTAAATTCCAGGTCCTGCGGCGGCGACGCATATGTTTGCTGTGTTTTTGCGCACGCCAAGCTCGACAGCGGCTCAAGGCCTGGTCTGAATGCCGATCAATTCGATTTAAGCGGCCAAATCCAATCACCGTCCACACCTGAACACGCTCGAATGCGGCCCGCTGCTTACCCCAGCCAATGCCCAGATTCACTGCTTGTTCGAGATCGCCGTCCCTACCCATCGACGCGGTGGGCGACTGTTCGCAGAAAAAAGATTAAACCGATTGAAACGCTGGTCGCTAATCATGTCAGATCGGTAGCCATAGACCGCGCCCCCGCATCCGACGTGCCGACCCGGCGCTGCGGCCGACGAGGCCATGGGAAGATCCAGAACTATCGCAATGAGCGCGACGACGATACAAACAGATCCTAGTCTCGGGCCGCGCGCCGATCACACAGTTCACAACGCGACGGACAGGGCATGAAATCGCGCATCGACAACAGGAAACCCATCATGAATGCGTCGGACAAACCCTATCTCACGCCCAGTGAAGTGGCGACCTTGTTCATGGTCTCGCCGATCACCGTGCGCCAATGGGCGCAAAAGGGTCTGCTCGAAGCAGCGGTGACGGTCGGAGGTCACCGTCGCTTTCTGCGCGCCGAAGTCGAACGCTTCGCGCGCGACCACGGCCTGTCGGGAGCGCGCGCGTCGACGGGCGCCAGTCACGCTCGTCTGCTGGTGGTGGACGACGACAGGCAACTGGTGGGCTACATCCGCGAGCTGTTGAGTGAAATCGACAAGCTCACCATCGAGACCGCGTTTGACGGCTTCGATGCCGGCACCAAGATGCAGATCATACGCCCGCATATCGTGCTGCTCGACCTCATGATGCCCGGCTTAAACGGTTTTGAAGTCTGTCAGCGCATCAAGGCCGACCACCTCACCCGCGCTACGCGCGTCATCACCATGACGGGCTTCGCGTCAGCGGAAAACACCGGACTGTCCGTCGCTGCGGGCGCCGAACGCTGCTTGTCCAAACCGCTGGATCCCAACGCCCTCATGGCACTGGTGCGCAGCGCGGTACAGACCTTATAGGGCCCGTGTAAGTGCGACCATTCGCACATTCATAGCCGCCCTTCGGCGTTTGATATTCAGCAAGGAAGGTGCGAATGGCTGCACCTACACGGGTCGGTATCCGATAAGAATGCCGACACGCAATCACAATGCGAGCGGGAGCGAAGCATGGCACGCGGTTCGACTATCGACATCACCAGCACGGACGGTGCGCGCTTTTCCGGCTATCTCAGCCAGCCTGCGCAGGGCAGTGGTCCCGGCCTGGTGCTCGTGCACGAGATCCTCGGCCTCAATGACTTCATGCGTGACATGGCCGATCGCCTCGCCGAAGAAGGTTATATCTGCCTGGTCCCCGATCTGTTCTGGCGCCTGGAAGCCGGCGTCGACTTAGCTTATAGCGACGCTGAATTGCACTATGCCCAGGCTTTGCGCGAGCGCTTCGATGTCGAACAAGGCCTGCGTGATATCACCGCCAGTGCCGCAGCCCTGCGCGCACGGCCGGCACAGAGCGGCAAACTTGGCATCATTGGCTGGAGCATGGGCGGCTTGCTGGCGACGCGGGCGGCTGCGGGTTTCGAATTCGATTGCGCAGTCAGCTATTACGGCGTCGGTCTCGAACTGCATGGCGAAGAGCTCGCCCGTCTGCGCTGTCCGACACTATTGCAGGTCGGTGATACTGACGCCAAGGTCTCGGCCGCCGCGCGTGATGTGGTGGCCGCCGCCATCGCCGCGCAACCCGAGGTCGAATTACAGATCTATCCTGGCTGCGGCCATGGCTTCGCCAATCCGGCGCACAAAAACTACGATAAACCGGCGGCGATGATGGCTTATTCGCGCACCATCGCTTTACTGCGTCGTGCACTCGGACCGATCTACGACCTGTCGCAGCTGTGGGACGCTCATACCCTGCACGAATTCGCGACCCGCAATGTCGACGCCACCATGGCGACCATGGTCGATGAGCCCTATGTGAATCATATTCCGACCATGACTGGCGGTGTCGGCCACCATCAATTACAGCGCTTCTACAAATATCACTTCGTGAATTCTAACCCGCCCGACACGCGCCTGATTCCGGTGTCGCGCACCATTGGCGCGGACCGGCTGGTGGACGAGATGGTGTTCTGCTTCACCCACAGCTGCGAGATCCCTTGGATGCTGCCCGGCATCGCACCGACCGGCCGTTATGTCGAGATTCCGCTGGTCGCGATCGTGAATTTTCGCGGCGACAAGCTCTATCACGAACACATTTATTGGGATCAGGCTTCGGTGCTGGTGCAGATAGGCCTACTCGATGCGAGCGGCCTGCCGGTGGCGGGCATCGCGACGGCCAAGAAGCTCATCGATGAGACGCTGCCGTCAAATGAAATGATGGCGGATGGGTGGACAGCGAGCGAAGGGCTGCCTTTGTAGATCGGTGGCGCGCCTCTGAATGTCAGACTGAAGTCTGACCCACAGAGAGATGGAGCTTCGAGTACTTTTGAGGGAGATGAGGCTCTGAGTTTTTTGAGAGAGATAGAG
>JAYWAC010000234.1:0-28320 GCA_043782755.1 Pseudomonadota bacterium
GCACCCAGTGAATAGCCGGCTAGCACGCGTGCAATCTGCATGACCTGTTCCTGATACAGGATCACGCCATAGGTCGGTTTCAAGATCGGCTCCAGCGCCGGCACCGCATACTTCAGCGCCTGACGACCATGCTTGCGCTCGATGAAGTCGTCGACCATGCCGGACTGCAAGGGGCCCGGTCGAAACAGTGCGACCAAAGCGATTAGGTCTTCGAACAGATCGGGCTTGAGACGCTTGATGAGTTCCTTCATGCCGCGCGATTCGAGCTGGAACACCGCCGTAGTGCGCGCGTTCTGCACCAGCTTGAAAGTCACCGAGTCGTCGAGCGGAATCTTGTCGATATCGACTGGCGATTCATTCAGCTCGGCGCGGCGTCGATTGATGTCGCGCACCGCCCAATCGATGATGGTCAGCGTGCGCAGCCCGAGGAAGTCGAACTTCACCAGACCGATGGCCTCGACGTCGTTCATGTCGAACTGCGTGACCAGTTGCTCACTGCCCTGTTCACAATAGAGCGGCATGAAGTCGGTGAGCTGAGTCGGCGCGATGACCAGACCGCCGGCATGTTTGCCGGCGTTACGCGTGAGACCTTCAAGCTGTAGGGCAAGCGTCATGATCGCGCGCACGTCCTCCTCTTCATCCTGGCGACGCTTGAGCGCCGGTTCCTCATTGAGCGCGCGCTCGAGTGTCATCTGCGGATCAAAGGGAATCAACTTGGCGAGCTGATCGACAAAGCCATAGGGGAAACCGAGCACGCGCCCGACGTCGCGCACCACGGCCTTGGCCGCCATGGTGCCATGGGTGATGATTTGCGCGACCTGATCGCGGCCATAACGTGCGGCCACGTAGTCGATCACTTCGTCACGGCGGTCCATGCAGAAGTCGATATCGAAGTCAGGCATCGACACCCGTTCGGGATTCAGGAAGCGCTCGAATAGCAGATCGTATTCCAGCGGATCGAGCTCGGTAATGCCGAGCGCAAAAGCCACCAGCGAGCCGGCGCCAGAACCGCGCCCGGGGCCGACCGGTATCTCGTGTTGCTTGGCCCACTCAATGAAATCGGCAACGATCAGGAAGTAACCGGAGAAACCCATCTTGAGGATGACTTCGATCTCGGTGTCGAGACGCTTCTGGTAGGTCTCGATGCGCTTGGCATCGGTACGCGAGCCGCGAATCGCGCCGCTCGTAAAGCGTCGTTCGAGACCGAGTGCACTCTTGTCACGCATCAAGTCATCGACATTCATGCCCTCGCCTACCGGATACTCCGGCAAGTGATAGGTACCGAACTCGAGTTCGAGGTTGCAGCGGATGGCGATGTTGACCGAGTTGGCGAGTGCATCGGGGAGATCGGCGAACAGTTCGCACATTTCCTCCTCGGACTTCAGATACTGCTGCGGCGAATAGTCGTGCGGGCGACGCGGGTCGGCGATGGTGCGGCCCTGCTGGATACAGACGCGCGCCTCGTGCGCATCGAACTCCTCGCCGTGCACAAAGCGCACATCATTGGTCGCCACCACCGGCGTATCGGTGGCGGCCGCGCATTCCAGCACGATGTCGGTATAGCGCTCTTCCCGCTCACGGCCGGTGCGTATGATCTCGACGTAATAGCGATCGTCGAACAGTCCACGCCAATAGGCGATGCGGTGCTTGATCTGATCGAGCTTGCCTTCGTTGGCGAGTCGACCAAGATCGCCGCCCGCTCCGCCGGATAAAGCGATCAATCCGCGCACCGCCTCGGCGTGCAACCAGCTCTCCTCGATACCGGCAATGCCGCCGTGCTGGCCGAAGCGATAGGCCATGGTCAGCAGTTGACTCAAATTGCGATAACCAGCGCGGTTCTGACAGAGCAACACCATACGGAATCTTTCGGCCACGCCCGCCGCCGGCGTGACCCAGGCTTCGACGCCGACGATGGGCTTGATGCCGGCTTCCTGCGCGGCGCGATAGAACTTCGGCAGTGCGAACACATTGCTCTGATCGGTGAGCGCCACCGCTGGCATGCCGAGTTCCTGGCAACGCTCGGCAAGATCATCGACGCGCACGATGCCGTCGACGATTGAATACTCGCTGTGTACATGCAGATGAACGAAACGCGGCATGCTCATGAATTGCCTTCCCGCAAAACCCGCCGCACCGGTGCGAAACTGGTGCGATGCACGCTGCTCGCGCCGCAACGCTGAAGGGCAGCGACATGGGCAGCGGTCGGGTAGCCCTTGTGTTGCGCGAAGCCGTATTCGGGGAAGTCGAGATGGAGCGCCACCATGATGCGATCGCGCGTGACCTTGGCGATGATCGAGGCGGCGCTGATGGCGGCCACACTGGCGTCGCCGCCGACCACGGCGGTGGCTGGACAGGCCAGTGCCGGGCAATGCAGGCCGTCGATCAAGGCTTGGTCAGGCGCGATGACCAGCGCGTCGATGGCGCGCTGCATGGCGAGCAAGGTCGCTCGAAAAATGTTGAGCGTGTCGATCTCCTCGACTTCGGCACGGCCCACGCCGATAGCGAGCGCGTCGCGCGTAATGAGATCGAACAGACGATCGCGCTGAGCCGCGCTCTTCTGCTTGGAATCACCGAGACCCGGGATCACGGTCGACCCCAAGATCACTGCGGCAGCGACCACGGGACCTGCCAATGGACCGCGTCCCGCTTCGTCGACACCGGCGACCAGTAAGGTGTTCGACGTCTTCATCGCGGACCACACATCTCTAACACCGCCTGCGCGGCACGTGCGGCAGCGCCGACCCGCAAGCTCTCATGCAAGGCACGGGCACGCGTGATGTAACGCGCACGGCGCGCATCATCGTCAAGCCAGGCGGCGAGCGCATCGCGTATGGCCTGCGGGGTAAGCGCATCCTGGATCAATTCCGGCACCAGATCTTCAGCGGCGAGGATGTTGGGCAGGGCAATACGCGGAATGGAAATCATGCGGCGAATTATATGGTAGGAGAGCGGCGCGAGACGGTATCCGACCACCATCGGTGCGCGACATAACAGCGCTTCGAGGGTCGCCGTGCCCGAGGCCACCAGCGCGACGTCGGCGGCGCTCATGAGCTGGCGGGCACGCCCGTACACATAGTTGATCTCAAGCCCTGGCGCGGCGCCGACCATGGCGCGGCGCAAACCTTCAAGCTGGCCGGCATGAGCCGCACAGGCGACTATCGCGAGTTCACCCCGCGCGCGCCACAGCGCGGCCACGCCGGCCGCGAAAGCCGGTGCAAGACGGTCGATCTCCTGGCTGCGACTGCCAGGCAACAGGGCGACCAGAGGGGGGCCGGGCGCGATGTTCAAATCCGCACGTGCCGCTGCGCGATCAGGATCCAGCGGCAGCGCGTCGGCCAAGGGATGACCGACAAATCGGCAATCGACGCCATGGCCGGCGAAGAACGCTGCTTCGAACGGCAACAGAGCCAGCAAACGATCGACCGATGCGCTCAAGTGTCGCGCCCGCCCCGGCCGCCAGGCCCAAGCCTGGGGGCAGACGTAGTGCACGGTGGGGATAGTGGCCTGTTTGAGTCGTCGCGCCAGACCCAGATTGAAATCTGGCACATCGATGCCGACGAAGACAGCGGGTCGCGCAGCGAGAAGATTGGCGCCGAGGGTGTCGCGCAGACGACGCAGGCGCGGATAGGCGCGCAACACCTCGACCAATCCCATCACCGACAGCTGATCGATATGCGCAAGCGGTTCGCAGCCGGCGGCTAGCATCGCCGGTCCGGCCATGCCGATGAACTGCGCCTGCGGAGACAGTTCGCGCAGCGCGCCTATCAAGGCGGCGCCAAGACTATCACCAGAGGCTTCGCCGGCGACGATTGCGATAAGAGGACCGGCCATGCGCGCCACTCAACTAGCGGCGACGCCGCGTTAACGCACGATGCCGCGCACCGAGGAGCGAACGAAATCGAGCAAACGCGCGACTTCGGGAAAGGCGTCACGCTCGGCTTCCAGCAGCTTGAGGGCGTCCTCCAGGGAATTGCCCTGACGATAGAGCGTACGGTAGGCCCGTTTGAGCGCGGCTATCGACTCGGCACTGAAACCACGACGCTTCAAGCCTTCACGGTTGATACTGCGCGGCTCGGCGCTATTGCCATTGACGATGACATAGGGCGGCACGTCGCGCACGATGGCGGCGGCGATGGCGGAAAAGCTGCTCTCGCCCATGCGACAGAACTGATGCACACCGGTGAAGCCGCCAAGGATCACGTAATCGTGGATCTCGACATGCCCGGCCAGAGTCGCGTTGTTGGCGAACACCGTGTGGTTACCAACCTTGCAGTCATGGGCGATATGGCAGTAAGCCATGAGCCAGTTGTCGTCGCCGAGACGCGTGAGCCCACCGCCCTGAGGGGTGCCGCGATTGATGCTGCAATATTCGCGGATGGTGTTGCGAGCGCCGATATCGAGGCGTGAATCGCCGACACCGGAAAATTTCTTGTCCTGCGGATCTTCGCCTATCGAACAAAAGGCATAGATACGGTTATCGCGGCCGATGTGGGTCGGCCCCTTGATGATGCAATGACTGCCAATGCGCGTGCCCGCTTCGATCTCGACACGAGGCCCAATCGATGTCCACGGGCCGACTTCGACATCGGCGGCAAGTTGCGCGCCGGGGTCGACCTTGGCGCTCGAATCAATCAACGGTCAGCGGCCCGCTCGGTGGTCATGAATTCCGCGCTGGCAACCACCGCGCCATCGACTTCGGCAGTGGCCTCGAAGCGATAAATACCCTTGATCTGGCGCTTGAGTTGCGCGCGCAGAATCAACTGGTCACCGGCCGTGACCGGCCGCTTGAAACGCGCCTTGTCGACGCCCACCAGATAGTAGACGTTACCTTCCTCGCTGCGTGCCTGGTTGGAATAGAAGGCCAACATGCCAGTGGCCTGCGCCATCGATTCAAGAATCAACACCCCTGGCATGACCGGGTGACCAGGAAAATGGCCGAGAAAAAATGGTTCGTTGATCGAGACGTTCTTCAAGGCCTTGATCGATTCGAACGGGGTGTATTCGATGATCCTGTCGATCAGCAGGAAGGGATAGCGATGAGGCATCGTCTGCAAGATTTTTGCAATGCCGAGATCTTCCATAGCGTCTCCCACTACGCACCACCTCGCGGTCCGCATGGACCAGAAACTTGTCTAATTGTCATGGCGGCTCGCATCACGTGTCATTGCCGCGTGCGACGAAAATCCGCCACGCGCCGCCACCAAGTAGCGCTGGGTTCAGCGGGCCAGCCGGACGAATAACGTGCACCGACGGTAGCTATCGAGCGCGTGACCATACTCATCGCGGTGATGGTCACGCCGTCAGCAATTTCCACTCCCTCACCGATGCCGACCTTGCCACCGATGCGGCAACCTCGTCCGATGCGCGCCGCGCCCGCAACTGCCGTCTGGCCGGCGATGGCACTGTGTGCACCAACCATCGAATCATGTCCGATCAACACTTGACTGTCGAGTATGCAAGCTTGCGCGATGACCGTGTCACCCAGAACGCCGGCGTGTATCACCACCTGCGCCATCATGGTGACGTCATCAGCGATGCATACGCTGCCAAAGCTCGGCATCGCACACCATGCCGGACCGTCACGCACAAAGGCAAAGCCCTCACTGCCGATGCAACTGCCCGCACCGATGCGCACACGATTACCGATAGTCGCTTCACCGCGAATGACGGTACCCATCTCGATGTGGCAATGGGCGCCGACGCTCACACCGTCGTCCAACACCACACCTCGCTCGATGACGGTGTCTTCGCCCACCTCCACGCCCATGCCGAGGTAAGCTTCGGGCGCAATCGTCGCACTGGCGGCGAGTGACGAGATTCGTTGTCGGCGCGCCGCGCCAGTACGCCTGACCGGCAACCACGTGCAGCTTCGCGCACACGCCAGTAGAACGTCATCGACTACCAAGGCATTGCGAAAATCCTGCGCCGCGCTGACTAATACCGCGCCGGCGGATTCCGCCGGACGACTACGCGTCGCTGGAAGGAAGCTGAGCTCGTCGGGTCCCGCGATATCAGCCATGGCGAGGCTGTTGAGCAGCACATCGGCGCCAGCATTCTCAACACGCGCGCCAAGACGCGCGGCCAGTTCACTGAGACGCAGGCCCCGTGCCGCCACGAGCGGCACAGCAAGCCCTATCGCGCTGCCGACGACCCTACTTGGCCGGCGCCGGTGCGCCGCCCTTCTTCAGGCGGGCGATCACCTGGTCGGTGATATCAACCTTCTCACTCGCGAACACGACACCGGTGCCCATCACGATGTCGAAACTCTGCTCCTTGGACAGCGCGACGATCGCTTCGCCGATCTGCTGCTGGATGATGGCCATTTCCTCGTTACGACGGAAATTGACGTCTTCCTGGAATTCCTGAGTGTCGCGCTTGAGGTCGCGGCGCTTGTTGACCATGTCGCGTTGGACGCGGTCGCGCTCGGTCTCGCTCATAATCGCGCCGTCCTTCTGGAGGCGATCCTCAAGGCCCTTCAGATCCTTCTGCGCGGCTACCAGTTTCTGATCACGTGCGGCAAACTCCTTCTCAAGCTTGACGCGTGCCACTTCAGCCTGAGGCGCCGCCTCAAGCACACGCGGCGCATTGACCACGCCGATCTTGTAGTCAGCCGCATGCGCTGCGGTGAACGACATGGCGGATGACAACAGGACGACCAGGGAAAATCGATCAAGTATTCTCAAAGCAGTACTCCAGTGCGTTTTAGGATAATTTTTGGATTGCGGTGCTGGCGACCACACCCGTTGCGGAACCCGCTGCGTGCCGAAGGGATGGCTGGCAGCTAACGGGCGAAAACTGCTGACCGCGCTGATTCGCAGTCAGCAACGGTAACATCTTCAATTCGGAATCTCCCCCGCGCCCGAGTGACGCCCACCTCCCCATTATGAAACCGTCTCCTCGATCTTTCCAGACTGAGAAAGATCAGAACTGGGTACCGAAATTGAACTGGAAGCGCTGAACCTTATCGCTCGGCTGATCGCGAAACGGCTGCGCGACACTGACCGACAACAGGCCGAAAGGTGACATCCAGATACCGGAAAGACCTGCCGACATGCGCACGTCTGAAAGCCTTACGCGCTCATTAGCCGACCACACGTTACCGGCGTCGATAAAGGTCGATAGGCGCACAGACTTGAAATCTGCCAGGAACGGGACGGGAATAACCACTTCTGCGCCGCCCACGATCTCGACATTGCCACCCAGCGAGCGGTCGAAGATATCCCTTGGACCGAGAGAGCTTTCCTCGTAACCGCGCACCGTACGAGGACCGCCAGCGTAGAAGTTCTCGAAGAACGGCAATTCGGTCGTGTGGCCGTAGGCCCCACCATATGCCGCTTCGGCGCGCAGCATAAGAGTGTAGTTTCTTGCCAGCGGCACGAATAGCTTGGATTCGTAATCGACCTTGTAAAAGGTCAAGTCACCACCCGGCAAAGTAACATCGCCACGGATACGTTGCAGCGTCCCACGGTCGGGAAAAATCGCTGAGTTACGCGTGTCGTAGGTAAAGGCGCTTTCTAAACGGATCAGGTTGTAACTATTCCCCTCGCGCGCGAGAAAATCGACGATGATCGGGTCGAGGAACAGCGGGTTGGTGTTTATCGACGTTGATTCATAGGAAATTCCAGCATTGATGAAATGGAATTCCGTAATTGGAACACCGAAATTCATGCCACCGGACAACGTCTTACTGCTATAGGGAATGACGTTAGTGGTACCGTCACCGAGACTTTGCTTCTGATAGGTAAAGTCGAAGCCACGCGACACGCCGTCAACTGTCCAATAGGGATTCATGTAGCCGAGCTTGAAGACCTGCTGGATATCGCTGTTCTGAAACGCGAAGCTGACGCTCTTACCGCTGCCCAGGAAGTTGTCCTGCTGCACATTGGTATTAAAAATAATGCCGGCCGACTGCGAGAAGCCCAGACCCAGCATGAGGTTGCCGGACGGACGCTCCTTGACCGTGAAATTGACATCGACCTGGTCGGTCGAACCGGCGACCGCCGGCGTCTCGACGTTGACGTCCTCAAAGAAGCCGAGACGACGCAGACGGGTCTTGGAACGCTCGACCTTGGCGGTTGAAATCCAGCCGCCCTCAAGCTGACGCATCTCGCGACGCAACACTTCGTCGCGGGTCTTGGCATTGCCAAAGAAATTGACGCGACGCACGTACACGCGCTGACCGGGATCGACGAAATAGGTCACACCAGCGACGCGATTCTTCTCGTTGATCTCGGGAATGGCGTTGACATTGGCGAAGGCATAGCCTTCGTCGCCGAGGCGATCAGTAATGGCCTTGCTGGTCGCGGTCAGGTCCTTACGCGAAAAGGTCATGCCTTTGCGCGTAACGATAAACTTGAACAACTCTTCAGGCGCCACGATCAGCGTACCGGCGAGCTTGACGTCGCCGACCACGAATTTCTCGCCTTCGGTGACGTTGATGGTGAGATAGACGTCTTTCTTGTCCGGCGTGATCGAGACCTGGGTGGAATCGACGCCAAAATTCAGATAGCCGTTGTCCTGATACAGCGAACGCAGGATTTCCAGGTCGCCCGACAGTTTCTGCTTAGAATACTGGTCGTCCTTGGTGAACCAGCTGATCCAAGTCGGCGTATTGAGCTTGAAATTCTCGCGGATCTGATCGTCGGTAAACGCTTCGTTGCCAATGATGTTGATCTGCTTGATGCGGGCGGCTTCGCCCTCGGAAACGGTAAAAGCTACTTCGACGGTCTTGTCGTCGACCGGAATGACTTCGTGCTCGATGCGCACGCCGTACTTGCCGTTGGCGAAGTACTGACGCTTGAGTTCCTGCAGCACCTTGTCGAGCTTGGATTCGTTGAATACCTCGCCCTTGGCGAAGCCGACTTCCTTGAGACCCTTGGTCAGGTCCTCGGTCTTGATAGCCTTATTGCCTTCAAAGGTGATGTCGGAGATGGTCTCACGCTCTTGCACGATGACGACCAGCACGTCGCCGTCGCGTTCGAGGCGGACATCTTTGAACAGGCCGGTCTTGAACAGCGCTCTGACCGCATCCCGGGAACGCGCGTCATCGACCGAGTCGCCGACGCTGATGGGGAGATAATTGAAGATGGCGCCGGGCGATATCCGGTCCAGTCCCTCAACCCGGATATCATCGACGACGAATGAATCGGCGGCGGAAGCACCCACCGCGCACAACATCGTCAGGCCGCACATCCAGCCTGCTGCAAAGGCTTTCGACATAAATATGTTTATTTGTTATTAGGTGTTTCCGTCACCAGCGTTCACAGAATGCGCAGGATGTCGTTGTAGACGGCCAGCCCCATGAGGCTCAACAACACCACCAGACCGAGCTGCTGTCCCCACGACTGCAGGTGTTCAGACACCGGTCTACGCGTCACGAATTCTATCAGGTAATAAAGCAGGTGTCCGCCATCGAGAATCGGAATAGGCAATAGGTTGAGTACTCCGAGGCTCACACTCACTAGGGCTAGGAATTCTAGGAAGCGGGCCAGTCCCAGCTTGGCCGACGCGCCAGCGTACTGAGCGATGCTAATCGGGCCGCTCAAGTTGCGCACCGAGGCCTCGCCCATGACCATCTTGCCGAGGAACTTCAGCGTCGTGAGACTCATCCCAACGGTGCGATCGACGGCCCCGCCGAAAGCAACCCACGGGCCATAGCGTTCCAACCCCATGGGGATGTCGCCCATTTGCTTCGGCACCAGCGGCTCAGCGCCAATGCGTCCCATCTCCTTGCCATTCTCTTTGACGCGAATCGGCGTCACGGTCATCTTAAGCTGTACCCCGCCGCGCTCGACCACGACCGCGAGCGGCTGCTCGGGATGCCCGCGTATGACGTCGACCCAGTCGCCCCAACTCGGGACAGGCTTGCCGTCCACCGTTACCACTCGGTCACCGTCCTTAATGCCCGCCGCCGCCGCCGCGCCATCCAGCGTCACGTGAGCGATGACCGGCGGAATGAGTGGCACGTCGGGAGCCAGCCCCAAAGTCTTGAAGAAATCGCCGCCACCAAGGTCATCGACCGACAGCTTGCTGACGTCGAGCATCACGCTCTTGATCACCCCGTCGCCGTCGCGCACTGAGAGACGCAGCGCACGTTGATCAAGGATACCGTCCAGCGCGCGCCGGAATACGCCGTCCCAGGTCTGGGCCCGACTGCCGTCCACTTCGACGATTTCCTCGCCGCGAGCAAGACCGGCCCGGCCTGCGATGGAATCCGCCTCGACCGCGCCGATGATCGGCCGCGGACCGGTCACGCCGATCATGAGCATCGCCCAGTAGGCAAGGATGGCGAACAGGAAATTGGCGAGCGGCCCAGCCGCTACCACTGCGATGCGGGTGGTCAGAGGTTTGCGATTGAAGGCCCGGTGCAGTTCATGGGCGGCGACTTCACCCTCGCGCTCGTCCAACATCTTCACATAGCCGCCGAGCGGAATGAGCGCCAGCGCGAACTCGGTCTCACCCGAACGCCATTGCAACCACGGACGACCGAAGCCGATGCAGAAGCGCAGGATTTTCACGCCCAGCCGTCGCGCCACCCAGTAGTGACCGAACTCGTGGGCGGTGACCAGAATGCCAAGTGCGAGGGCGAAGGACAGCAGGGTCTTAAGCAGCTCCATCAATGCACTCCTTCGGCCAGCGCCCGCTGCACGCATTCGCGCGCGCCGGTATCGTCAGCCAAGATGGTCTCCAGATCGAGCGCCGGCCGCGCCGTGACGCGCTCAAGGGCGTGTCCGACCAGATGGGGGATCGCGGTAAAGGAAATTTTCTCGTCGAGGAAAGCGGCCACCGCGATTTCGTTGGCGGCGTTCAGAATGGCCGGCGCGGTACCACCAGCGGTCATGGCGTCACGCGCCAGTCGCAAGCAGGGGAAGCGATCATAATCGGGCTCCTCGAAATCGAGATGCCGGACAGTGAAGAGATCAAGACGCTCGACCCCCGCCGCACAGCGCTCCGGCCAGGCCAACGCATAGGCTATCGGCGTGCGCATGTCAGGATTGCCGAGTTGGGCAAGCACGGAACCGTCCACGTATTGCACCATGGAATGAATGACACTTTGCGGATGGATGACCACCTCGATCTGGGCTGGCGACGTAGCAAACAGCCAGCACGCCTCAATCACTTCCAGACCTTTGTTCATCATGGTCGCCGAGTCGACCGAGATCTTGCGGCCCATGACCCAATTGGGATGCGCACAGGCCTGTGCCGGCGTGACTGCGTGTAGTTGCTCGATGGGCCACAACCGGAACGGACCGCCCGAGGCGGTAAGCAGGATGCGCTCGACACCGACCGCAGGCAGGCCACCGCCGAACTGCGCAGGTAGACACTGAAACACCGCATTGTGTTCGCTATCAATCGGCAGCAACTCGGCTTTACTTTCGCGCACCGCGTCCATGAACAACTGACCTGACATCACCAGCGACTCTTTATTCGCCAGCATCACCCGCTTGCCGGCCCGTGCTGCGGCAAGATTGGGTAACAAGCCCGCCGCACCCACGATGCCAGCCATCACGTAATCGACCTCGACATGGGCGGCGATCGTGGCCAGTGCTTCGGTGCCGGCCAGTACTTGCGTATCGAGGCCGGCCGCCTTGCAGCGTAGCTCAAGTTGCAAAGCCGCCCGCTCGTCAACCATCACCGCGAACGGCGGGTTCCAGGTCTGGCACTGCGCGAACAGGCCATCGACATTGGTATGAGCAGAGAGTGCAAAAACGGAAAAACGTTCAGGATGGCGAGCGATGACGTCGAGAGTATTGACGCCGATGGTGCCGGTCGAGCCGAGTATGGTCACCGCAGTGGTCATGATTGCTCCACAAGGATAAGTGCAAGAGTGAATACTGGCGCGGCGGCCAACAAGCTGTCGATGCGATCGAGCAGACCACCGTGGCCGGGCAGCAGGTTGCCGCTGTCCTTGACTCCGCGCAAGCGCTTGAGCAGGCTTTCGAGTAAATCGCCAACCACCGACGCTGCGAGCGTCGCAGCGGCCAGCGCCAGTACCGCCGTCAACGGTAGCGCTGCGAACACTCTGGCGCCGGCCACGGCCAACAACTGGGTGCCGAGCAATGCCGCTGTCAGCCCTTCCCAGGTCTTGCCCGGACTGACGCGACTCGCGAGTCGTCGTTTGCCAAAGGTCTTGCCGCCGAAGTAGGCAAAGATATCGGCACTCCACACCAGTGCAAACAATGCAAGCAGCAGCGACGGTCCGCGACTCAGCAAGGCCAGCAGAGCGACCAGCGCGGGAATCAGCGCGAGCCAGCCACACAGCGCGAGGCGCAGGCGATCGCTAAGCTTGGGCTCTTCGTGTATCTGATAATGTATGACCCAGGCGGCCGCCACACACCACCAGGCACAGCCGATGGCCAGCATGACGGTCAAGGGCGTGTGCGCGCCGCGCAGCCACAACGCGCAGGCCACAGCGACGGCTACCGTAGAACTGGCATAGATAAAACGAGAGACACGCGCGACGAAGCCCGCTAGTTGTGCCCACTCCAGCGCGGCACCAAACAGGATCAGCGCAAACAAGCCGCCCATGACGGGCAATGGCAGGCGCAGCGTGCCAAACACCATGATCCCGCCCAGCACGGCTGCGGTCAGTATTCGAGCAATCAGATTCGACACGGGCGAGCAACCACGAAAGCCGGGTGCCCGTCTGCGGCGGCACGCGTCATTCGGCGTCGGAAATCACGACATCGAGTGCACTACCGACCTGCTCGCCGGTCATGCCGAAGCGCCGCTGGCGGGTGGTGTAACTCTTAAGCGCACTTTCGAATTCCGAAGTGTCGAAATCCGGCCACAGGCATTCGGTAAAATAGAGCTCGGTATAGGCGAGCTGCCAAAGCAGGTAGTTGCTGATGCGCTGCTCGCCACCGGAGCGGATGAAGAGGTCGGGATTGACTAGGTCAGCGAGTGCAAGACGCGCTTCGATATGTTCCGAGGTGATGGCCCCGGGTTCGAGTTCGCCGCGTTGGACCAGGGTCGCGAGCTGGCGTGCGGCCTGGGTGATATCCCACTGTCCACCGTAGTTGGCGGCGATGACCAGATTCAGGTGCTGGTTGCCGGCGGTACGTACCTCAGCCCGTTCGATGCACTGCTGCAGCTTTTTCGGAAAGGGTGCACGGTCACCGATCACGCGCAGGCGCACCCCGGCTTCGTGCAGTTTTTCGATTTCCTGATCGAGCACCATCACGAACAGATCGAACAGCAGCTTGACCTCGGTCGGCGGACGCCGCCAGTTCTCGCTGCTGAAGGCAAACAGGGTTAGGGTCTCGATGCCGGACTCTGCGCAATATTTGACGATGACCCGCACGTTTTCGACACCGGCGCGGTGACCGGCGATACGCGGCAGATTACGGTGCTTCGCCCAGCGCCCGTTGCCATCCATGATGATGGCAACGTGGCGCGGCAATGGGGCAGGCATGGCGGAATTGTTCGCCACGCTTAGACCGCCATCATTTCGCGCTCTTTGGCCGCGACGATTTCGTCAATTTTCTTGACGTGCTCGTCGGTGATTTTCTGCACCTGCTCTTCGCCCTTGCGCTCGTCGTCCGAGGTGATGTCCTTGGCCTTGAGCAGTTCCTTGATATGGGCGATGGCGTCACGGCGGATGTTACGCACCGCGACCTTGGCCTGCTCGGCTTCCTTGTTCAGGATCTTGATGAGATCGCGACGACGTTCTTCGGTCAGCGGCGGCAACGGTACGCGGATGACGGTGCCGGCGGTGTTGGGGTTCAAGCCTAAGCCTGAATCACGTATCGCCTTCTCAACCGCATCGATAGCGCCACGATCCCAGGCCGTCACTACCAGCGTGCGCGCGTCTTCGACCGACACGCTGGCGCACTGCGGCAGCGGCGTCGACGTGCCGTAGTAATTGACCATGATGTGTTCAATGAGACTCGGCTGCGCGCGGCCGGTGCGCAGGCGGGCCAGATCGGAGCGGAATGAATCGACGCTCTTGCCCATGCGCTTACGCGCGTCTTCGATGATGTCCTTGATCATGTCATCTGATTACCGTTACCAGGGTTCCAACTTCATGCCCCAGCGCCGCGTTGACGAAGGCGCCCGGCGCGGTCATATCGACCACCCGCAACGGCATCTTGTTTTCGCGGCACAAGACGATCGCAGTCGTATCCATGACACCAAGCTTACGCTCAAGGACGTCGTCGTAATCGAGCACGTCGTAGCGTTTGGCGCTCGGGTCCTTGTTCGGATCGGCGCTGTAGACACCGTCGACCTTGGTCGCCTTGATCAGCAACTCCGCATTGATCTCGATGGCGCGCAAGCTGGCCGCCGAGTCAGTGGTGAAAAACGGATTGCCGGTGCCTGCCGCCAATACCACTACACGGCCCTTCTCCAGATGACGAACGGCGCGACGGCGGATGTAGTCCTCGCAGACTTGATTGATTTTGATCGCCGACATGACGCGCGCGAACATGCCCTTGCGTTCCAGGGCGTCCTGGATGGCAAGGGCATTGATGACGGTCGCGAGCATACCCATCTGGTCGGCGGTGACGCGATCTATGCCGGACGCGGCCAGACCGACTCCACGGAAGATGTTGCCGCCACCGATGACGATCGCCACTTCCACGTCAGCTTCGCGCAGATCGTGGATTTCGTCACCGATGCGGCCCAGGACTTTCGGATCGATACCGTAATCACCCTCACCCATCAGGGCCTCGCCACTCAGCTTGATGAGGACGCGTTTGAAATGCGGGACTTTTGCCTCGCTGGTCATGCTCGAAGCCACGCCGACATCGGTGGTCGACACTCAGCGCTGGGTCGCGCTGCGGGCCTGGGCCATAACCTCCTCGACAAAGTTATCTTCCTTCTTGTCGATACCCTCGCCCACTTCGTAGCGCACGAAACGGGTAACCATGGCGCCCTGGCCCTTGAGCAGTTTCTCGACGGTCTGATCGGGATCCTTGACGAAGTTCTGACCAAGCAGCGTGGTCTCGGCGATGAACTTCTTCAGACGCCCGACCACCATCTTCTCAACGATGTCGGCCGATTTGCCACTCTGTGCGGCCTGCGCCATATGAATTTCGCGTTCCTTGGCCAGCACGCCAGCAGGCATCTCCGTTTCGCTCAAGCACAGCGGGTTGCTGGCGGCGATATGCATCGCGATGTCACGCGCCAGCTCGGCGTTGCCGCCCTGCAAGGCGACCAGCACACCGATGCGCTTGCCGTGCAGGTAGCACTCAACCAAGCCGCCATCGGCAGCCAGCACAGCGAAGCGACGGATTTCGATGTTTTCCCCAATCTTGCCGACCAACGCGGCGCGCATCTGCTCAAGGCTTTCACCTTCGGCACCGGCAACGGCACGGAGCGCGGCGACGTCGCTTACACCGGCGCTCAGCGCGGTCTGTGCGACAGCCGCGGCAAAGCGCTTGAAATTGTCGTCGTTGGCGACGAAGTCGGTTTCGCTGTTGACCTCGACCAACACCGCATGCGTGCCGCTAGCAGCCGTGACGATGGCGCCTTCGGCGGCGATACGGCCGGCCTTCTTGGCCGCCTTCGCCGCACCGGATTTGCGCATATTCTCAATCGCAAGTTCCGTGTCGCCATTGGCTTCAACCAGCGCTTTCTTGCATTCCATCATGCCGGCGCCGGACCGCTCGCGCAGCTCTTTGACCATCGCGGCCGTGATTTCCATGATCTTTTACCTCAAAAATTATTACGCACTCGTGACCCGCGACGGCGCGGATCAGGAGGCCTGCGGTTCGGCCGCAGCCGCAGCACCCGCTTCATCCATTTCGACGAATTCGTCGCGACTACCGCCGGCAGCTTCAGTCACCGTCAGACGTGCGTCGAGCACGGCGTTCGCCACGCCTTCGGCGTAAAGGTTGACGGCGCGGATGGCGTCGTCGTTGCCGGGGATGACGTAATCAACGCCGTCCGGCGTATTGTTGGTATCGACCACCGCGACGATCGGAATACCGAGCTTCATGGCTTCAGCAACGGCGATGCGCTCATGGCCGACGTCAATGATGAACAGCGCGTCGGGCAGACCTTCCATGTCCTTGATGCCGCCGAGGCTGAGATGCAATTTGTCGAGTTCGCGCTTGAGGCCCAGACCTTCCTTCTTGGACATGCGATCGAGACCGCCGGATTCGAACAACTGCTCAAGTTCCTTCAAGCGACGAATCGACTGCTTGACGGTCTTGAAGTTAGTCAGCATGCCGCCCAGCCAGCGACGGCTGACGAAAGGCATGCCGCAGCGCTGCGCTTCACGCATCACTGCTTCCTGCGCGGAGCGCTTGGTACCAACGAACAGGATCCTGCCGCGCTTAGCGGTCAAGCGACCGATGAAATTGGTCGCCTCGACGAACAGAGGCTGCGTCTTTTCGAGATTGATGATGTGAATCTTGTTACGCTCGCCGAAGATGTACGGGGCCATCTTGGGATGCCAGAAACGGGTCTGGTGACCGAAATGCACGCCAGCTTCAAGCATCTGGCGCATGGTGACTTCACTCATGCGAAAACTCCTATTGGGTTTGGCCTCCACGGATCCCATGTATCGATCCCCCACTCGCGTGGCGGACACCCTCGATACCTGTGTCGATCCGTGTGTGGATTTACGGGTTAGATTGCCTATATGGCGCGCGCTTTATACCATGGAACACTTGCATCAACAATGACTTGGAAATTTGGCCGCTATGCCCATCACGATTAAGACGGCCGACGAAATCGAGCAGATGCGCATCGCCGGCCGGCTTGCCGCTGAGGTCCTGGAAATGATCGCGCCTCATGTGCGGCCTGGTGTCACGACCGATGAGCTGGATCAGATTTGTCACCGCTATATTGTCGAGGTCCAGCAGGCCATTCCTGCCCCACTCAACTACCACGGCTTCCCCAAATCTATCTGCACCTCGGTCAACCACGTGGTATGCCACGGCATACCCGGCGAGCGGCGCCTCAAGAACGGCGACATCGTCAATATCGACATCACCGTCATCAAGCACGGCTTTCACGGCGACACTTCCCAAATGTTCGTGGTCGGCGAGACCTCACTCAAGGCACGCCGGCTGGTCGACACAGCCTATGAGTGCCTCACGGTTGGCATCGCCCTGGTGCGACCGGGCGCGCGCCTCGGCGATATCGGCGCGGCCATCCAGACCCTGGCCGAATCGCGCAATTTCTCAGTGGTGCGCGAATACTGCGGCCACGGTATTGGCCGTATTTTTCATGAAGAACCCCAGGTCCTCCACTACGGCAACGCCGGTACCGGCGTCGAACTCCAGCCGGGCATGACCTTTACCATTGAGCCGATGATCAACGCCGGCAAACGCCACGTGAAACTGTTGGGCGACAACTGGACCGTGGTGACGAAGGATCGTGGCCTGTCCGCCCAGTGGGAACACACCGTTCTCGTCACCGGCACTGGACACGAAGTCCTGACCGCCCGCGCCGAAGAACATTTCGGCATCGCGGCATGACAGCGGTCGCGTCCGCGATGGACCTTGACGGTATCGTTGGCGATGCCGATTTTGCGCCACTGGAAGCATTGCTCGGTGACACATCTGAGCAGCGCGCGCGCGACGCCTGTCGCACCCTGAATACCACCCTCACCGCGCGTCTCGATGCCAGCTTTCGCACCCACCTCGATGCCGAGCGAGTGGTGCGCGCGCGCGCCTGGGCCATGTCTCGCGAAATGGTCTTGACCTGGCGACTGTTCGGGCTCGACCGCAGCGCGCACGCCCTGGCCGCCGTCGGCGGCTTCGGTCGTGGTGATCTGCACCCCTGCTCCGACATCGACATCGCGGTCATCCTCAGCGCACCGCTCAGTGCCGAGGAACGCGAGCGTCTCGAACGATGGGTGACCTTCCTATGGGACGTCGGCCTTGAGATCGGCAACAGCGTGCGCAGCATCGAGCAATGTCGCGAGGAGGCCGCTCGCGACGTCACGGTAGTGACCAATCTCATGGAAGCGCGCCTGCTCGCCGGACCGGCGCAAGTCTTCGACGCGATGATGGCCGTGACCGGTCCCGACCAGCTGTGGCCAGCAGAAAATTTCTTCAGCGCCAAACTGGCTGAACAGCAGGCACGCTACCGTAAATTCGACGACGCTTTCGGTCAGCTCGAACCCAACGTCAAGGAAGGCCCCGGCGGTTTACGCGATATCCAGATCATCTCGTGGGTCGCCAACCGTCACTTCCGCGCGGCGGGACTAAGTGGCCTCCTGACCCACGGCTTCCTGAGCGAAGAAGAATACGCCGCCCTGCAACAAGGTCGGCGCTTTCTGTGGCAGGTGCGCTGCGCACTGCACTTCACGGCGCGCCGCCGTGAAGACCGCCTGCTGTTCGATCATCAGCGCAGCGTGGCGGCGATGCTCGGCTACAGCGGCGAAGGCAATCGCGGCGTCGAGGAATTCATGCGGCATTTCTACCGCACCGTGCACGAACTCGCGAGCCTGAACGATATGCTGCTGGAGTTGTTCCGCGATGCCACGCTGCGTAGCGAGCAGGCGCAGCTCGCGCAGCCCCTGGGGCGTCGCTTTCAGATCCGCAATGGCTATATCGAGGCACGCGACGCGCAGGTGTTCCGACGCAATCCGCAGGCCTTGCTCGAAGTGTTCCTGCTCATGCAGCAACACCCGGAAGTGGAAGGCGTGCGCGCCAGCACCATTCGTCTGATTCGCCAGAATCTGCATTTGATCGACGATAAGTTCCGCGCCGATATCCGCTCGCGCAGTCTGTTCCTGGAGATCATCCGCCAGCCGCGTGGTATCGGCCACGAGCTCGAACGCATGCATCGTTATGGTGTGCTCGCCGCTTATCTGCCGGTCTTCGCGCGGGTCACCGGGCTTATGCAGTTCGATTTATTTCACGTCTACACGGTCGATGAACACACGCTGCGGCTGGTACGCAACCTGCGGCGTTTCTCCCGTCCCGCCGATCAGGACACGCTGCCACCCCACTGCCGCGAAGCCGTGGCGCGCGTGCCCAAGCTCGAGATTCTGTATGTCGCGGGCATGTTCCACGACATCGCCAAAGGCCGCGAAGGTGATCATTCCGATCTCGGCGCCGATGACGCTGTGCAATTTTGTCGTGATCACGGTTTCAGCAACTACGATACTCACCTGGTTGCCTGGCTGGTGCGCAATCATCTGATGATGTCCGCCACTGCACAGCGCAAGGACATCTACGACGCTGCCGTAGTGGCCGATTTCGCGCGCAAGGTCGGTGACCTAGTGCATCTCGATTATCTCTATCTGCTGACGGTGGCTGACATCCGCGCTACCAATCCGGAAATGTGGACGCCGTGGAAGGCGTCCTTGTTTGGTGAATTATTCAGCGCCACCCGTCGTCATCTGCGCAGTGGTGACGAAGCGCCGCTGGCGCTTGAGGAACGACTGGAAGCGGTGCGCCATGAAGCCCGCACCTGTCTGGTTCAGCGCCAGACCCATATTCCGGCCGGTCGACTTGAGCGCTTCTGGTGCGATCTCGCGCCCGACTACTTCCTGCGGCATCGACCCGAGGAAATCGCCTGGCATGCCGAAGTGGTGACCGATGCCGAGCCCGAGGACGCGCCGCTGGTGGCGGTGCGCGACCTACCTCAACGCGGCTGTACAGCGGTATTCGTGTACTGCGCCGACATGGATAATCTGTTCGCCATCACCACCGCCGCCCTCGATCGCTTGCGCCTCGACATTCAGGACGCGCGCATCATCACCACCGACGCCGGTTACAGCATCGACACCTACATGGTATTGGAGGCTGATAGCGGGACAGCGGTCGACGGCGCAGAACGTCGCGATGAAATTCAAGAGCGCGTGCGTCGCGCGCTGATCGCGCGCAGCAGCCCACCGGCCAGCGCGCCGTTAGTCAGTTTGCGCAAACTCCGACATTTCAATTTCAAGCCCGTCGTGCAGTTCGCGCGCGACGACAAGCGCGGCCGCACGGTGATGGAAGTGATAGCGGTTGATCGGCCCGGACTGTTGTCGGAAATCGGCGGTGCGATGGATCAATGTGGTGTCAGCCTGGTCGACGCGCGCATCGCGACCTTTGGCGAACGGGCCGAGGATTATTTCTACATCACCGATCGCCGGCGGCGCCCCTTTAGCGACGCGGCGGCGCAGGAACGCCTGCGCGATCTGATCGTGGCGGCGCTGACATGAATGTCACACCACCGCGCGACGAGGCCGAACTGTTGGCTCGCGCGCAAGGCTTGGCCGGCACCACGGTCGGGGAACTGGCCAGCGCCCTCGGGCACTCCGTGCCGCGCGATCTGCGCCGCCATAAAGGCTGGCTGGGCGAATTGGTCGAAAGCGCGCTGGGCGCGACGGCGAGTTCACGCCCTGTGCCCGACTTCACCGAACTCGGCATCGAACTCAAGACCATCCCCATCGGCGACGACGGTCGACCGCGCGAATCGACCCACGTCTGCACCGTCGCGCTCGGCGATCTGATCGGTCAGCGTTGGCAACAGTCGACCGTGCGTCTCAAGCTTAGCCGTGTGTTGTGGATGCCCGTAGAGACGCGCGGCGAGTTGCCGCTCGCGGCACGGCGCTTCGGCTTGCCGCGTTTATGGAGTCCCGATACGCGCCAGGAAAGCGTCCTGCGCGCCGACTGGGAGGAGCACATGGAATTGCTGACTACTGGTCGTTTCGACGAACTCGACGCGCGCTTAGGTCTGTACCTGCAAATTCGCCCCAAGGCCGCCAACCGCCGCGCCCTGACCGCCGCTGGCGACAGCGGTGGCGCGCCTGCCGTGACCCTGCCGCGCGGCTTTTACCTGCGCCCGAGTTTCACCCACACAGTGCTGACCGCGAGCGACAGATCATGACCAGCGTGCTCGATCCGCGCGCCTGGCGCCTGTGCATCGCGCCGATGATGCAGAAGACCGACCGGCATTTTCGTTATCTCGCCCGCCTCCTCGCGCCTGATGCGCGGCTCTATACCGAGATGCTGACCGCGCGTGCCATCCTGCGCGGCGATCGCGAAGCACTGTTGCGTTATGACCCGAGCGAACACCCGCTCGCCGTGCAACTCGGCGGCAGCGATCCCGAGGAACTGGCCGCCGCCGCGCGCCTGTGTGCCGAGGTCGGTTACCAGGAGGTCAATCTCAATTGCGGCTGTCCGAGCGACCGCGTGCAGGCTGCCGATTTCGGCGCCTGCCTGATGGCCAAGCCGGCCCTGGTCGCCGACTGCGTGGCGGCCTTGCAGGCGGCCCTACCGGCTGAGGTCACGGTCAGCGTCAAGACTCGTCTTGGCATCGATGAGTTGTATAGCTACGACTATTTTGCGAGCTTCGTGCAGCGGCTCTACGAGAGCGGCTGCCGCGTGTTTCACATCCATGCACGCAAAGCCTGGCTGTCGGGCCTAAGCCCGCGCGCGAACCGCGAAATACCAGCGCTCGAATACGCCTGGGTCTATCGCTTGCGCCGCGAGCTGCCCGCTGCGGTGATCGTCATCAATGGCGGCATCGTCAGCGTCGAGCAGGCACTCACCCACCTTCGGCAAGTCGATGGCGTGATGTTGGGCCGGGCGGCCTACGACAATCCCTATGGGTTAGCGGCGCTCAATGAGGCCTTGTTCGGCGCGCGCGATACGACGCCGGATTCACGCGACGAGTGTCTGCTCCGCTACCTGCACTATGTCGACGCCGAACTTGCGCGCGGCACCGATCTCCATCACATCAGCCGTCATCTGCTCAATCTGTTCCAGGGCCAGACGGGCGGGCGACGCTGGCGACGATTGTTGAGCGAGAACGCCCATCGCCCGCAAGCCGGCCGCGAAGTACTTGAACAGGCTCACGCCGCGATGCTTGCGACGCCGCCCGCGCTAATGCATGACCGAAGGAGGAGCGATCCCACTGCGTAACGCTGGCTGCTTACTCAAGCGCACGCGTATACTGCCATGCTCGCCGCCGTCGGCGTTCGTCTCACCGTAAGCTAGCCACGACATGACTATGGATTTCGAAACCGCGCGCTTCAACATGGTCGAGCAACAGATCAGGACGTGGGAAGTGCTTGATGCCAACGTCCTGGAAGCCTGCGCCAAAGTGCATCGCGAGCGCTTCGCGCCCGAGAGCTACCGACAGCTGGCCTTCTGCGACACCGCCATCGACATCGGTCACGGCCAGGCGATGATGCAGCCCAAGATCGAAGCGCGTTTGTTGCAAGCCCTGGATGTACAGCGCAGTGACCGCGTGCTCGAAATCGGCACCGGCAATGGTTATCTGACCGCCCTGCTCGCGACCCTCGCCGCCCACGTTACCAGTATCGAAATCTTTGACGAACTCTCGGCCCGCGCCAAGCACAACCTGCGTAATGTCAGCATCAACAACGTCGCGCTTCACGTCGGTGACGCAGTGGATGGCTGGAGCACGGCCGAACCCTATGACGTGATCGTCGTGACCGGCTCTTCACCCACGCGTCGTTCATTGATCGAACAGCAGTTGAGCCAGCATGGCCGCATGTTCATCGTGGTCGGCAACGCGCCGGTCATGGAGGCCCTGCTGATCACGCGTCTGGCCAAGGACAGCTGGACGGTCGAGAGTCTGTTTGAAACCGAGCTGGCCCCGCTGATCGGCGCGGAAGCCAAGCCTGAGTTCAAGTTCTGAGCGCGCCACGATGCGCGAGCTGAATCCTGTGGCGGCCGCCGCGCTGCGTGACCAGCAAGAGGTGCAATTGCTCGACGTACGCGAGCCCTGGGAACATGAGCTCTGCCATATCGAGGGCGGCTTGCACATTCCGATGGGCCAGATCCCGGCCCGTCTCGCTGAGATTGCCCAGGATCGGCCAGTGATCGTGGTCTGCCACCACGGCATGCGCAGCCGCCAGGTTGCCGAATTTCTGATCCTGCAGGGCTTCAAGGACGTAGCGAATCTGGAAGGCGGCATCGATGCCTGGGCGCGCTCGGTTGACCCCGCACTCGCGCTCTACTGACGCCGCGCCGTCAACACCCAGGATTAGGGTCGCCTCACACCATGCCAGGATCCGTTTCGTATCCAGTTCGCCTGCTTCTGCTCGCTCTGCTCGCCACTATCACCCTGACCTGCGCGGCTCATACTGACCTGCTCGGTGCACTGGACGCTGCTGAACAATCCGACCCGCTCTATCGCGAAGCGCAGGACAAGGCCCTCGCCACCGCCGAGGACATCCCGCAGGCGCGCGCCCAGCTGTGGCTGCCCAAACTCGATTTCAGCGCCGGCATTTCCCGCATCGAGCAATCGCTGTCGGGCGGCTTCAGCGTCGGTGGCAGCAACAACAGCCCGAGCTATACCGGCAAGCAATACAGCGTCAATCTCTCGCAGCCGGTCTATCACCATGACCGCTACGTCGCACTGCGCCAGGCCGACAAGCGTCTGCAGCAGGCGCAATACGAAGTGCTGGCCGCCCGCCAGGATCTCATGCTGCGGGTCGCGGAGCGCTACTTCAATCAGCTCGCCGCGCACGACAGTCTGGTCTTTGCCAAAGCCGAGACTGAATCTCTGAGGAGCCAGCTCGACCAGGCGCAACAACGCTTCCAGGTCGGTTTGATCGCGATCACCGACGTGCAGGAAGCTCAGGCCGGTTACGATCGCGCCCACGCCAATGAGATCAGCGCCGAAAACGATGTCGAGAACGCCAACGAAGCGCTGCGCGAAGTGACCGCCAATTACGATCTTGATCTCGCGCCGCTGGGCGAGAGCCTGCCGCTGGTGGTGCCCGAACCGCTCGATATCGAACGCTGGACCGCGACCGCCCTCGAACGCAATCTGAGTCTGTCCGCAGCAAACATGGCGGCCGACATCGCCCACGAGGAGATTCGCCGCCAATACGCCGGCCACTACCCGAGCTTCGACATCGTCGGTGGCCACAGCTTCAACCAGCAGGGGGGTCGCTTCGGTAACTCCTCAGTGGAACAGGACGACATCGGCATCCAGGTTACGGTGCCGATATACGAAGGCGGACAAGTGCTGTCGCGCACGCGTGCCGCCGAACACCAGAGCAACGCCGCCATCGAGCGGCTCGAACAGACGCGCCGTGCGGTACACCGCGAAACCCGTGAAGCCTATCTCGGTGTAGTCACCAAAATCAGTTCGGTCAAAGCGCTATCGCAAGCGGTGGTGTCGTCCCAGACCGCGCTCGAATCCACCCGCGCCGGCTTTGACGTCGGCACGCGTACCGCCGTCGACGTGGTCGCGGCCGAGCGCAGTCTGTATCAGGCCAAGCGCGATTTCTCGCGAGCGCGCTATGACTACATCATCGAAACGCTGCGCCTCAAGAAAGCCGCCGGCAGCCTGCTACCGGAAGATCTCACGGCCGCCAATTCGTGGCTGGTCGAGCGCAGTTCCGTCGCGCCGCGCGCCACCCCTTCCGCGACACCTTGAGCCCAGAGCACCCGCCATGACCGCTTTGCAGGGCGCGCCTGTCGCCGCAAAATGCGATGCCACTCAGTCGGTACTGGTGGTGTGCGATCTACAGCAAGGTCTCGGTGATGCGATGCCGGGCAAAGTCTTGAACCGAGTGCTACTGAACGCCACCTTGCTCGCCCATAGCGCCGCTCTGCTCCAATTGCCGGTGCTGCGTACCGAACAATATCCGCAAGGCCTCGGCGCCACTCACCCGACGGTTGCCTACGCGCTGCCGGACAACACCCAGAGCTTCACCAAGACCGCATTCTCCTGCTGCGATGGCAAGGATTTCACCGACGCGCTGGATACCATCGATCGTCGTCAGGTCGTGCTGGTCGGCATGGAAGCGCATATCTGTGTATTGCAGACCGCGTTCGACCTGCGCGCCAAGGGGCTGGAAGTGTTCGTGGTCGAAGACGCCATCTGCTCGCGGCGTCTTGAGAACTATCAGAATGCCCTCGACCGCCTGCGCCAGGCGGCGGTGCAAGTGGTGAGTGCGGAGTCCGTGGTATTCGAGTGGCTGCGCACTGCCAGCCACCCGCAGTTCAAGGCCATTCAAGCGCTGTTGCGCTGAGCGGCTGCTTGTTCAGCTCGGCCACGGCACCTTGCGCGCCGCGCCTCGTCGTCTCAGTTGACCGTGTAATTGCGCGCCGTCATGCAGGTGCCGAAAGCGCGGTTATAGTCGTTAGTCATCTGCAGGCGCTGGTTGTATTCCTGCTGCGCGGCGGCCTGCTGTTGCTGCTGATAGCCGTTCGGTGCGGGCTGCGGCGCCGGCGCCGGTTTGTCCGTGGCACGATGCAAGGCACCGAACAAGGTTGATGCGACCGCGCCGATGGCCGCGCCCTGTCCAGCGTTGCCGGCGATCGCGCCACCGGCTGCGCCGAGTGCCGCGCCGGTAGCCGCATCACCCATCACACCCGTACCCTGCAACATGCCGCCATTGCCGATACCAAGAAAGCCACCACCGCTGCGCTGTTGCTGTGCTTGCTGCTGGCCGTAGGCTGCGGGGGGCGGTGGCGGCGCGCTGGCTATCGGTGGCGCGTTGCTGGGGTCAAAGCCAGTCTGCGACACCGCCCACTCGTGGCACTCGAAACGATCCTTGGATTGCTGCTGCTCGGACTGGCCGGCTTTGGGGTAGACGAAGGCACCGCCTTGCTGGGCTTGCACGCTCGTCGCGCCGAGCGCGAACAGGGTCATGGCGAGAGGGGCTCTCAATGCTCTGGCGACGCTCATGGATGGCTACTCCGTTTCAGTTCGCGAATTATAAGATCGAGACTCAACGCTCGTGCCGAAAGTTTAACCGTCAGCACCGAGATTTTTTTCGAATCGCGTGCTGGTTCGCGCTTAGCGGCCCAGCGCATCCGTGCCTTGATGACGCTCAGCGCGTTCGCGCCAACAGTTCACGCACGACACCGACGGTGCGATGGGTCGCGCCGCGATGACGGTGCACGATGTCACGCGCGAGTCGCCCGACCCGGTCGCGCTCATTGCTATCGCGCAGCCAACCGACCGCCGCCTGCGCCAACTGCTGGGCGTCATCGACCACCAGCAACGCTCCCGCTGCACCGAGCAATCGCACGATCTCGGTAAAATTGAAGGTATGCGGGCCGACCAGTACGGGCCGACCCAATAGCGCTGGCTCAAGCACATTGTGGCCACCAAACGGTAGCAGACTACCGCCGACGAAGGCGACATCGGCGGCCGCGTAGTGGCGCGGCAGTTCACCCATGGTGTCGACCAGATAGACCTGATCTTTGTCCGCGCAACTGCTGGATTTGCTGCGTCGTTGAAAGCGCAGGCCACGACTCACACATAATTGCGCAACCTCGTCGAAACGTTCGGGATGACGTGGCACCAACAGTAACAAGCTATGAGGAAGCTGCTGCTCAATGACACGAAACGCGTCAAGCACCAGGGCTTCCTCGCCTTCGCGCGTGCTGGCAGCGATCAATAGCGGCCGATTAATACCTAGTGCACGACGCACCGCAGCTGCTTGTTCATGCACGCTGGCCGGCAGATCGAGATCGAATTTGAGACTGCCGATGACGGCGATGCGGCTGCGCTCGGCGCCCAGCGTGACGAAGCGTTCAGCATCGTCACTGGTCTGTGCGGCAATGTGATCGATGGTCCGTACGATGTCACGACTCAAGCGCGCGATGCGCTGATAGCCACGCATGGAGCGCGCCGACAAACGCGCATTGGCGAGCACGATGGGCACTCCCTGGCCATGACAGACGGCAAACGTGTTAGGCCACAATTCAGTTTCCATCACCAACAAAATGCGTGGCTGAAAATGGCGGAGAAAGCGTCGCACCACACTCGGCAGGTCATAGGGGAAATAGGCGTGATGAACACTGTCACCCAGCATCCGCGCGACGGTCTCGGCGCCGGTAGCCGTGGTGGTGGTCAAGAGAATGTCGACGTCGTCGAACTGTTCCTGCAAGGCACGCACCAGCGGCACGGCGGCCATGCTCTCGCCGACCGATACCGCGTGTATCCAGATTGGTCGCGTGACGGGCGACGGTCCTGCGTAATAGCCAAGACGTTCACGCCAACGACTCCCCTGAGCGAGGTTACGGCGACTACGCAGAAACAGCCGTGCCAGCAGCGCCGGGATCAGCAGCGCGAACAGCGCGGTGTAGAGTCGTCTCAGGAAGTCAGCCAGTTGAGATACTCCCGCACACCGGTGGCGACGTCGCGCAGCGACTTCGTATAGCCCGCCGCACGCAGGCGTGTCAGATCCGCCTCGGTGCAGGCCTGATAGGCGCCGACCAAATCGGCGGGGAAATCGACATACTCAAGCGTGCCGCGAGCGTGAAAGGCCAGCACCGTCTCGGCGATGGCATTGAACGGTTCGGCGCGGCCGGTACCGCAGTTGTAGATGCCGCGACGGGACGATGGCTGCTCGCCCAGCCATAGCGTGATGTCGACCACATCATCGACGTGCACGAAGTCGCGACGCTGCGCGCCGGGCGCATAACCATGAGAAGCGCCGAACAGACGCACGCGCCCGTCCTGTTCAAGCTGGTGATGCAGGTGCAGGGCAACACTCGCCATGCGGCCCTTGTGCTGTTCGCGCGGACCGTAGACGTTGAAATACCGCAGTCCCGCGACCAGACTCTCGACCTTCGGCAGCCTGTGACGCACGTATTGATCGAAGGCGAGCTTGGAATAGCCGTAGACATTGAGTGGCCGCTCACAGGCCGGCTCTTCGCTGAAACGCGTGCCCTTGCCATAGACCGCCGCGCTTGAGGCATAAACCAACGGAATGCGACGCTGCGTGCAGTAGTCGAAGATCGCACGCGAGTAGCTGAAGTTGTTCGCCATCATCGCGCGTCCATCCCAGTCGGTGGTGTCGGAACACGCACCGAGGTGATAGACACATTCGATGCCGAGCTTCTGACCGCCATTGTCACGCATCAATGCCAACCATTCGTCACGATCGAAATAATCGGCGATACGCGTGTCGGCTAGATTGGCGCACTTGTGACCGTCGCTGAATTCTTCCACCAGCACGATATCGTCGCGACCACGCGCGTTGAGTGCATGGACGAGATTACTGCCGATGAAGCCGGCGCCGCCCGTCACGACGATCATGACGTGACCTCCGGGCTGCCGATGCGATCGAGCAGCGAAGTGGTCGAGAAGCCATCGTGGAAGCTGACCGTCGTGACCCGCCCCCCTACGGCCTGAACTTCAGCAGCGCCAGCAATGGCGCCGACCTGATAGTCGCCACCCTTCACCAGGACATCGGGTAGCACTCGCGCAATCAGTTCGCGCGGTGTTTCACCTCCGAATGGTACGACCCAGTCCACCATGTCGAGGGCACTCAACATATACATGCGCGACGCGAGTGGATTGAGCGGCCGTGACGGGCCTTTCAAGGCCGCCACCGACGCGTCATCGTTGACCGCCACCACCAGACGCGTGCCGAGTGCCTTGGCTTCGCGCAGATAACGCACATGGCCTTCGTGCAGCAGATCGAAG
>JAYWAC010000235.1:0-10736 GCA_043782755.1 Pseudomonadota bacterium
CTGCATAAATCCTATCGGCGCGGCGATCAAGTCGTGGCGGTCTTGCAGGATATTAATCTCAAGCTCGAACACGGCGAATTCGTCGCGCTGATGGGGCCGTCGGGCTCGGGTAAGTCGACCCTGCTCAATCTCATTGCCGGCATCGATGCGCCGGACAGCGGACGCCTCGAGATCGAGGGCATCGACATCACCGGCATGCGCGAGGCCGAACTCGCGCGTTGGCGCGCCGAGCGCGTCGGTTTTATTTTCCAGTTCTACAACCTTATGCCGGTGTTGTCGGCCTTTGAGAATGTCGAACTGCCGTTGCTGCTGACACGCCTCAATGGTCGCGAGCGGCGCGAGCATGTGCAGTTGGTGATGGAACTGGTGGGGCTGGCTGATCGCAGTGATCACTATCCGTCGCAGCTGTCCGGCGGCCAACAGCAACGCGTCGCCATCGCGCGCGCGCTGGTCAGCGACCCGACCATCATCGTCGCCGATGAGCCGACCGGCGACCTGGACCGCGTCTCGGCGCGCGAGATTCTCGACCTCATGGAATCTCTCAACGAGCGACTCAATAAGACCATCATCATGGTCACCCACGACCATGTCGCCGCCGAGCGTGCGAACGTCGTGCGGCACCTCGATAAAGGGGTCTTGACCGAGCTCATCGAACGGCCGCGTCCACGCGGATCGACGCAAGGGCAATGACGACCTTCCTGTTTCGACTGGTGCTGCGCAATTGTCTGCGCCATCCCTTGCGTACTTTTCTGACCATGCTTGGCATCATCGTCGCCATCACTGCTTTCGGCCTGCTGCGCACCACTATCGACGCCTGGTATGCCGGTGCCAATGCATCTTCGGCCTCACGTCTGATCGTGCGTAACAAGAATTCGCTGAACTTCACCCTGCCGCTCTATTACCGCGAACGCATCGCCCAGATCGAGGGGGTGAAATCGGTCAGCTATGCCGACTGGTTCGGCGGCATCTACATCGCGCCGAAGAATTTCTTTCCGCGGTTCGCGGTTGAGCCCCGCAGTTATTTCGAACTCTATCCGGAATTCATATTGCCGCCCGAGCAGATGAAGGCCTTCCTGCTTGACCGGCGCGGCACAGTGATCGGACGCAAGACCGCCGAGAAATTCGGTTTCAAGATTGGCGACCAGATCCCCCTCATCGGCGACATCTTCCCGGGCACCTGGAGCTTCGTAGTGCGCGGTATCTACGACGGCATCGATAGCAAGACCGACGAATCGCAGATGTTCATGCAATGGGACAATTTGAATGAAACGATGAAGAAGCTGATGCCGGACCACGCCAACGAGGTCGGCATTTTCCTGATCGGTCTGCAACATCCCGAGGATGCCGCGCTGATCGCCCAGCAGGTCGACAAGACTTTCGCCAATTCCCGCGCCGAGACCCTAACCGAGACCGAGAAGGCGTTTCAGTTGAGCTTTGTCGCCATGACCGAAGCCATTCTGTTGGTCATTCAGGTGGTGTCCTTCCTGATCATCGTTATCATCATGGCGGTGATGGCCAATACCATGGCGATGACGGCGCGTGAACGTCGCGGGGAATACGCGACCTTGAAGGCCATCGGTTTCAACGACGGTCATATGGTGGCCTTGATCGCGGGGGAGTCCTTGCTGATTTCTCTCAGCGCCGGCGCGCTCGGTACTTGGCTGATCTATCCCGTGGCCGCCTGGGTGGGCCATCGCTTCGGCACTATCTTTCCCATCTTCCTGGTCTCGCCGCATACACTGCTGATGGCGGCGGCGATGTCGCTCATGATCGGCGTAGTGGCGGCCATTGCGCCGGCCTGGCGCGCATCGACCCTCAAGGTCGCGGAGGGCTTTCGTGGCATCGGCTGAGCGCGCCACGCAGATCGGCGGTGCGCCATGACGGGTGTGCCGCTGTCCTACATCTTCCGCAACCTGTGGGTGCGCAAGTTGACCACCGCATTGACCGCCGGTGGCATGGCGTTGGTGGTGTTCGTGTTCGCTGCTGTGCTGATGCTGGCGGCCGGCCTGGAGAAGACCCTGGTTGAGACCGGCAGCTATGACAACGTGGTGGCGATTCGACGCTCGGCCCAGACCGAGATTCAAAGCGCCGTTGCGCGGGATCAGGCCGCGCTGATCGCATCGCGACCCGAAATCGCGTCGGCCACCGATGGTGCGCCTCAGGTCTCCAAGGAAGTGGTGGTGTTGGTAGTGATGCCGAAGCGTGTCAGCAACAAGCCCTCCAATGTCACCGTGCGCGGTCTGTCGCCACGGGGCATCGCCTTGCGTCCTCAGGTGCGTATCACCGAGGGGCGCATGTTCCGCCCCGGCAGCGCCGAAGTAGTGGCCGGTTCGCGGATCGCCAAAGGCTTTCAGGGTGCGGGCATCGGCGAGACGCTGGCGCTGGGCGGCAAGACCTGGACCGTGGTCGGTATCTTCGATGCCGGCGGCAGCGGCTTTGCTTCGGAGTTGTGGGGCGACGCGGATCAGATGATGCAGGCCTTCCGTCGCAGCGCCTATTCGTCAGTCATCCTCCGCCTTGCTGCGAGCAGTGACTTTGAGCCGCTGCGTCGCGCCCTCGAGGATGATCAACGTCTGACCGTCGAAGCGCAGCGCGAGACGCTGTTCTATGCCAAGCAATCGGAAGTGATGTCGAGCTTTCTGTCGGTGTTGGGCACGCTCTTGAGCGTGATCTTTTCCATCGGTGCGATCATTGGCGCGATGATCACCATGTATGCGGCGGTCGCCAATCGCACCCAAGAAATCGGCACGCTGCGCGCTCTTGGTTTTCGACGCCGCAATATCCTTAGCGCTTTTCTGGTGGAATCGCTGCTGCTGAGTCTGGTCGGTGGCGTGGTGGGCTTGGGTCTTGCGTCCTTCTTGCAGCTCTACACGGTCTCGACCATGAACTGGCAGACCTTCTCGGAACTGGCCTTTACCTTCAGCATGAACACCCGGGTGGTGGTCGACGCCTTGCTGTTTTCGCTGTTCATGGGTCTGGCCGGTGGCTTTCTGCCCGCCATACGTGCGGCGCGACTCGATATCGTCGAGGCCCTGCGTTCCGTGTGAGTTTGCGCCAGTACGGCGCACTCGCGCGTGACATCGCACGTTTTCAGGGCGCTTGGATCGCGATGCGCAAAGCCTTCGCGATGTTCTTCCTGATCACGTCTGGCGCTAGGTCGCCGCGCTGCTACCATGCGTAGCAATACGCGCAAGCGACTATCCCCCGACCGAGGTCCGCATGTCGAAAGCCACCGCCAAACCGCGCCAACGTGCCGCCAGGCATGACAAGGCCGATGCCGCCGCCAAGAACCGTCCCTTGGTGGAAGACATCCGCTTGCTGGGGCGTATCCTCGGTGAAGTGATACACGAACAGGAAGGCAAGGGCGCCTTTGAACTGGTCGAACGGGTGCGGCAGTTGTCGGTCGCCTATCGTTTGAAACGCGACGCGCAAGCCGGGCGTGCGCTTGATCGCTTGCTGAAAAACCTGAGCGCCGAGCAGACCGTGAGCGTGATTCGCGCCTTCAGTTATTTCTCGCACCTGGCCAACATCGCCGAAGATCGCCATCACGTGCGCCGCCGTGAGCACCACGAAAGCCAGGGTCATTTGCAGGAGGGCTCGTTGGCGTTGTGCTTTGAACGTCTGGCCAAGGCCGATGTGCGCGCCGCCGACATCGTGCGGCTGCTGAACGGCGCGCATATTTCGCCGGTGCTGACCGCCCACCCGACCGAGGTGCAACGCAAGAGCATCCTTGATGCCGAACATGCCATCGCCGAGTTGATCGGTGCGCGCGACGGTTTGAAGACCGCGCGCGAGAGCGCCGACAACGAAGCCTTGCTGCGCGCACGTGTGACCCAGCTATGGCAGACCCGCATGTTGCGCACTGCGCGTCTGACGGTGGCCGATGAGATCGAGAACGCGCTATCCTATTACCAGACCACTTTCCTGCGTCAGATTCCGCGCCTCTATCGCGAGATAGAACATGCCTTGCCAGGTCACGAGATTGCGTCCTTCTTTCGCATGGGCAATTGGATAGGTGGTGACCGCGACGGCAATCCCAATGTCTCGGCCGCGACCTTGGCGATGGCACTGCGGCGCCAGAGCGAGACCGTGTTGCGCTTTTATCTGACCGAGGTGCATGAGCTCGGCGCGGAATTGTCGCTGTCGGCCATGCTGTGCCCGGTCAGCGACGAGATGCGAGCGCTGGCCGCGCGCTCGCCCGATCAAAGCGCGCACCGTGAGGATGAACCCTATCGCCGCGCCTTGATCGGGGTCTATGCGCGCCTCGCCGCGACCTTGCATGAATTGACCGGTACCGAAGCGCTGCGTCACGCGGTCTCGCCGCAGAATCCCTATGGCGGTGCTGACGCCTTGCTCGCCGACCTGCGTGTGATCGAGTCCTCGCTTAAGTCTCACCATGCCGGCGCCTTGATTGCGCCGCGCTTGAGTCCGCTGATACGTGCGGTGCAGGTTTTCGGTTTCCATCTCGCGACGGTCGATCTGCGCCAGAGCTCGGACAAGCATGAGGAAGTGGTAGCGGAACTGCTGAAGATTGCACGCATCGAGGACGACTACAGTGCGCTGGACGAGGACGCACGCCGTGGTCTGCTGTTGCGTCTGCTCGCCGAAGCGCGCCCGCTCAGAGTACGCGCCGCGCACTACTCGCAGCATAGCCAGGACGAACTCGCGATCTTCGAGGCCGCTGTCGAAATGCGTCTGCGCTACGGCGCGGCGGCCGTCCGTCACTACATCATTTCCCACACCGAAGACGTCAGTGATCTACTGGAAGTTCTGCTGCTGTTCAAGGAAGCAGGCATCCTGCGCGGCGCGCTCGGCGAAGATGCATTAAGCGATCTGATCGTCGTGCCGCTGTTCGAAACTATCGGTGACCTGCGCCGTGCCGCCAGCATCATGCAGAGCTTCTACGGATTGCCGGGTGTGACGGCCATGGTGCAGGCCTCAGGGTCTGAGCAGGACGTGATGCTCGGCTATAGCGACAGCAACAAGGATGGTGGCATGTTCACCAGCAACTGGGAGCTGTATCGCGCCGAGGAAGGTCTGGTGGCGCTGTTCACGACGCTCGAAGCCGAACACGGTATCCGCCTGCGCCTGTTCCATGGTCGCGGTGGCACGGTCGGTCGTGGCGGTGGCCCAAGCTACCAGGCCATTCTCGCGCAGCCGCCCGGCACCGTGAACGGGCAGATTCGGTTGACCGAGCAGGGCGAGGTGATCGCGTCGAAATATGCCCATCCCGAAATCGGTCTGCGTAATCTCGAGACTTTGGTGGCAGCGACGCTTGAAGCTTCGCTGCTGCACCCGACCCGCAGCGCGCCGCGTGAATACCTGGCAGCGGCTGACAGCTTGAGTGCGCTCAGTCAGGCCGCCTATCGCAAGCTGGTCTACGACACACCGGTATTCACCGAATATTTCTTCAGCGCCACGCCCATTCGCGAAATCGCCGAACTGAACATTGGTTCGCGGCCGGCATCGCGCAAGGCCACGCGCGCCATCGAAGATCTGCGCGCCATTCCCTGGAGCTTCAGTTGGGGCCAGTGTCGGGTGGCGCTGCCAGGCTGGTATGGTTTCGGTTCAGCGATCGAACAATTCCTCGGCGCCAAGACCGTCGAGCGCAAGACGCGCCTCGCGCTATTGCAGACCATGCACAAGCGCTGGCCCTTCTTTCGAACATTGCTGTCGAATCTCGACATGGTGCTGGCCAAGACCGATCTCGGCATCGCCGCGCGCTATGTCGAGTTGGTCGAAGACAAGAAGATCGGGCGCCGCATCTTCAGTCAGATAGAAGCGGAGTGGACGCGCACCGGCGAAGCGCTGTCTTTGATTACGGGAGAGAAGCAAAGGCTGGAATCCAATCCCTCATTGGCGCGTTCCATCGAGCATCGCTTTCCCTATCTCGATCCGCTGAATCATTTGCAGGTGGAATTGATGCGCCGCTATCGGCAGCGGCGCGAAGGGGATGTGGATACCGAGCGCGTGCAGCGTGGCATCCATATTTCGATCAACGGCGTGGCGGCCGGGCTGCGCAATACGGGTTGAGCGCGTACCACAGGGCTGCGCAGCGGCTGGCCGTTATTACCGTTACTGCCGCCGGCCTGGCGCTTCAAAACGGATTCAGCGACTCCAGCCCCAGGCTGATACGCCCGGCCTGCTCGGTAATCCGATCGACATGCCCATTGATATGCAGGGGCATGGCCTGGAAATCCCGATAGCGTCGTTCGAAGTCCGTGCCTTCACGCAGGCCATTGCCACCCAGCACGCGCAGTAATAGATGCATGGCCTCGTCACACAGCAACACGCACTGCATGCCGGCCGAGGTCTGGCGGAAGTAATCGCCTTCGGTCGGTAGCACGCCTGCTGCGATCCGTGCATCGGTTTCCGCGAGGGCGGCGAACACTGTATCGGTTGCCGCATTGATCAAGGCGCGCGCGCGGCCGAGGTTCACATGGATGGTCGGGCGCTCGACCATCTTGGTGCCGAAGATGGCGATGCGTTCGCGGATGCCGGCGGCGGTCTCAACGAATGAGATCTCGGCCACACCGCTCGCCATGGTGCCTAGCCACAACACCGACATCGCCACCCAGTCCTCGCGATAGCGCGGATGGATCATGGCGTGTTCGGGATCGCGATGCAGCACGCGGTACTTGGGTGACCATGCGGTGATGCGCGTGTTCGGTACTGGATAGCCCGCGTAGTGAATGTGATCGGTAGCCGAGGCACGCACGCTCATCGCGTCCCAGGTCATTTCGATACGCACGCGCGGGTCGCGCAGATCCGCCATGGTGAAGCGCGGCGTGCTATGGCCGGGTTCGATGAAAGCGACGCCGGCCCATTCCGCATAACGCGCCCCCGAGCCGAAGGCCGCGACGCCGGTCAGCAGGGTTTCGTCGCCATGTTTCTCAGACAACACCTGGGTGGAGGCGCCGGCCGGAAAGCACACCCACTCGTGTCGCTCGATGATGTTCTTGAAGAACTCCGTATGGGCGGGGCCAAGCAGGCCGGCGAAATGGTGGAAGGTGCACAGATGGTTCCACAGGCACCAGCCGGTCGAAGTGCAGCGCGCGGTGATCTCACGCAGCTCGTTGCCGATCTGGACCATGGTTTCGTTCAGGCCCCCGAGTTCGGGGCTGGCCGAGAGTTGCATGATGTCGTTGCGCTTGATGGCCGCGATCAGGTCCGCCGACACCGAGCGCGTTCTATCGGCGCTGCCCGCCTGGGCGGCGATCTCATTCAAGAGCGGTGTGATGTAGCGCGCCGGCCCCCAGGTACGACCAGCGCTGGAATAGATTTCGTTACCGTCCATCACCTTCTCCCCGCGCAGATGAGGTCCTTACGGCCGGCAGAATACTCTGGACTGTGCGTCGATAGACAGCCGGTGACAGCGGCTGGGCCGACGGCGCCGTGACCTTGGTGGCGTTATGTTACTCTGCCCGAAAGCCCCATCCGGTCTGGCTCGATGAACGTGGCGTGCATGTCGTGCTCATGCATCGACGGCGCGACTAGGGCCGTCATCCTTCACCATCGGCCAGTGCTGACTTCCTTGATGCAATTTATCGACACGCTCTTCGCCCATCCAAGTTCCATCCAAGTCGGACTGTATGGCTGCCTGATCATCATGTTGTGGCTGGCCGAAAGCCTGCGCCTGCCGCAGTCGCTGCGCCTGAAATGGCGCCATACCTCGCTCAACTCACTGTTCATCCTGTCGGCCCTGCCCATCCAACTGGTGATGATGGTGCCTTGCTTGTATCTCGCGCGCTGGACAAGCGAACACCAATTTGGACTGGTCTATCTGCTCCCCGATCCTGAGCGACCCTTGATCAAGTACGGCCTCATGTTCGTGGTGCTCGATTGCCTCGACTACGTCTACCACCGCACCGCGCACCGCGTAGCGCTGTTCTGGCGTTTCCACAGCGTGCATCACACCGATCTGGCGGTCGATGTCACGACCACGGTGCGCGAACATCCGGGCGAGACCCTGGTTCGCAACAGCTTTCTGATCCTGTATGTATTGTTATGCGGCGCTTCGATCGAAGTGCTGATCCTGCGCCAGACCGCGCAGACGGTGGCCAATCTCTGTTCTCACACCGCGCTGCGGCTGCCGCCGCGCACCGCGCGCGTGGTGGGCTGGCTGTTCATCACCCCCAACCTCCATCACGCCCACCATCACTTCATGCTACCGACCACCAATCGCAATTATGGCGACGTGTTCAGCATCTGGGATAGGTTGTTCGGCACCTTCGCCAATCTGGCGCGTGAAGACACGGTGTTCGGGCTGAACGGCCGCATGGATGGCGCACTTGATACGCGTCTGCTGGCCAAGGTGCGGCAGTTGCGCGGCATGGTCGCGCGCCGCTCAGCGCATGTCTCGTCAACGGAAGTCGCGGTGACGCCTTAGGACCGTCCTTAGTTCGGCGTCGGGCAAGTGCCGCGCAAAGTGGTCGACAGGGTGTAGAGATTGATCTTGCGGTCCCGCGCGTAGCCACAGTAGACCTCGGTCGCAACCTTCATGTCGTGCTCGCCGTGGGCGATGACGAAGGTGAAACTCGGGTCGCAATTGCCACCACACTGCGCATAGAGCAGCTTGCCTTCCTCGCCTTGCCCCTGGGAAAACGCCATCAGCCAGGCATCGAAATCCTCGACATTGGCAAAGCTACGGTCGGCGTACTTGAGCGGGCGGGTGCTGGTCTCGCTGGCGAGTTGCGTACACAAGGCCTGTTGACTAGGCAGTGGCAGGTAATTGGTCGGCGCAACGCGGAACACCACCGTTGGCGCCTGCGCGCGTTTGGCCGACACCAAGGCATCGTCCAGCAGGCTCTTGGCCATGGCCCGTATCGACTCGGGGGACTCGGCGATGTTGACCATGATGCCGGCCGAGCCTTGTTCGCTACGCAAGGGGGATTCCTGGTCATTGGCAGCGCAGGTCGTCACCGCAGCGGTATCGGCAGCGCGCACGCCAGTAGCGGCGAGGGCTAGTGTCAATACCAGGGTGAACAGGAAACGATCGAGATGTCGGATGGGTTTAACTCCCGGAATGTGTCCCTACGGTAAACCATCGCGGCGTGTGTGGCGACGCACAGTGCGCCGCCCTGTGACTCGACTCGCCTTCAGCAGCAGCGTCGGATGCTGTTCCAGACTCGTGCAGTGCAAAAGCCGCTGACTCATTTAACCGATTCGCCGAGAGGTAGTCATATGACATCGGACACCAGATAGCGACAGAAGAAATGTTCTAATCCCAAGTCGGTCGATTTAAAACTCTCAGAGTGTTCCCTCAGTCAGCAGTGATGGAATATGGAAGATCCGAATACCGCTGCCTGCAACTACGGACGACATATTTCTGCTCAAAGAAGTCGATGCCATTGCACGCCTCAAGGCCCATCGGTACGGTCAGCCAGCGGACAGCGTAGGCATCACTGACCCATCGACGAGAGCCCATGGCTAAAGAATGTTAGCGGCTAGACTTTGTCATTCGATTCGTTTGCGGCTCGTCATCCTATCGCCACGCGCTTCAGCACCGCCGCAGGGGGGCGCAGCTCATTAACCGAGAGTTCTTGGACCGACACAATGTTTTGCATATGGCGTTCATAGCCATCGGCTAACCTTGGAGCTGAAGGACACAATTACAATCTGCACGGTTTCACGGAGGATTCGCGATGACAGAACTCCCGCCTCGTTTTTGGCCGCGCCAACGATACATTTTTCGCGCGTTTTTCCTGCGCGCTGGCCGGCTACTGATGATCGTCAGTCCGCTACTGGTCTGCACTCCGGTCAGCGCTCTTACCGTTCAGGTATTCGGTACCGACGGTATTGCGGGAAGTCTCGGACTCCCGGGCGAAGCGGGTACAGCGGGCGGCGATGGCGCCGGAGCGGATGCCGATGCAGGATTTTTGGTCGGAAATCCCGACGAAATTAATCAAGCCACTGCCTACGGTGGAACGGGCGGTAATGGCGGCAACGGCGGTGACGGTGCTGCGCCGGGGGCCAGCGGTGGCGCTGGTGGGCAGGGTGGTTCAGTGGTAGTTCGCGCCTCAACCCATGCCTCGACGGGTAACGCGCTTGCAATCGTCGAGGCCGCAAGCGGCTTTGGCGGCTCTGGTGGAGCGGCTGGCTCGGACTTCGATGGCGCCGGCGGGGTCGCTGGGAACGCTGGGAACGTAACCGCAGTTGCTACTGCATACTCGAACACCGGAAGCGCGACTGCCCGGACTTTCACGCAAGGTGGTTACGGCGGCGGGACGTTCGGCGCCATCGGTGCGCGGGGCGGTGCGATCGAAGTGACCGTCTTTGCCGAGACGGCTGGTGATGGTCACCACGCGACTGCGGAGACTCTGGGAACCTCGGGTGGTCATGGCGGTAACGTCCTTCTCGGTGGCACAGCTGGAGCGGGCGCCAGCGTCAATCGCACGGTGAGTGCAGTTAGCAGTGGTGACAACAGTCCGGTGTCCGCAGGTTCGTTGATGCAAATCACGGCCGGTGACGGTGGTTCGGTGTTTGCGGGTAACGGTACTGGCGGTGACGGCGGCGCTGTCACGAGTCAGACGACTGGTCATGCAATTGGCACAAGCAGTGTGACTGTTTATGACCGAAGCCAAGGCGGTAGTGGCGGGTTTGTCGCTGAATCGGGCAACGGTGGCAATGGCGGTGACGCGCATTCTGTAGGGCATGGTGTCGGCGCCTCCGTGGGGGTGTTCGTAGAGGCCAACGGTGGTACCGGTGGCCAGGGCGCCGGCGTCGGCCACCACGGC
>JAYWAC010000236.1:0-10680 GCA_043782755.1 Pseudomonadota bacterium
TGTTGGTGCTGGTCCTGTTGCCGCCACTGGCCGGTGCCCTCGGTGGTCACGGCGCGGTGCAAGCCGGCCATAGTCTGGCCGGCACGGTGGCTATCACCCTGCTCAAGGTCGCGGCCTTCGTGGCGCTCATGATGGTGGTCGGCAAACGCCTGTTTCCGAAACTGCTGTGGGCCGTCGCCCATACCGGTTCGCGTGAGTTGTTTACGCTGTGCGTGATCGCGGGCGCCATCGGTGTCGCCTATGCCTCCTCGCAATTGTTCGGCGTGTCATTGGCGCTGGGTGCGTTCTTCGCCGGCATCGTGATGGGCGAATCGAGCCTGAGTTATCGCGCGGCGCAGGAATCATTGCCGCTGCGCGATGCCTTCTCGGTATTGTTCTTTGTCTCGGTCGGCATGTTGTTCGACCCGCGTGTGATCCTCGATGACCCACTGCGCGTGCTGACGGTGGTGGCGGTCATCATGCTCGGCAAGCCGCTGGCGGCCTTCAGCCTGGTGATGCTGTTTCGTTATCCACTCAACACCGCGCTGACGGTGGCGGTGGGGCTGGCTCAGATCGGCGAGTTCTCCTTCATCCTCGCCGGGCTGGGTATCACTCTTGATCTGCTGCCCAAGGAAGGACTCAATCTGATCCTGGCCGGATCGCTGATCTCGATCGCGCTTAATCCGCTGTTGTCCTATGCGGTCGGGCCGCTGCAGCGCTGGATACGCAGTCGTTCACGTCTGGCCCGCTATCTCGAGCGACCCGCCGATCCGCTCGCGATGCTGCCCGTGACGTTCACTTCCGAGGAACTCACCGGTCACGTCGTGCTGGTCGGCTATGGGCGGGTCGGGCGGCGCATCGGCCGTGCCCTGCAAGAACGCGGCGTGCACTATGTGGTGGTGGAAGTCAGTCGTGACACGGTCGAAACGCTACGCGCCAGCGGCTTGCCGGCGGTAGCGGGTGACGCCATCGAACCAGAAGTGTTGATTCAGGCGCATATCGCTCGCGCCGCGCTGCTGATCGTGGCCATGCCCGACGCCACGCGCAGTTGTCGCATGCTTGAAATCGCACGCATGTTGAACCCCGGCATTCGCTCGATCGCGCGCGTGCACAGCGACGAGGAAGCCGAACTCATGCAGCGCGAGCGGGTCGGCGGCGTGTTCTACGGCGAGCAGGAACTCGCCAACGCGATGATCACCGACATCGACAAGCAGCTCGGCGTCGAGCTACCGCTTTAATGCCGCCTTTGCCTCACGCGCTGCGGATCGGCGCGACGATGCCGCTCGCCATCAATTCCAGATTGGTGTCGATGTAGTCATCCGGACAGGCGGTCGAAAGAAACACGAAGCGTGCGCCAGCATCGAGATATTCCTGCAAGCGCGCGCGACAGCGCTCAGGCGTGCCGGCCAGGGTGTATTTGTCGACCAGCTTGGTGAAGTCCTGGGAGTACTGCACCGAGAGTTTGTCGTTCGCCATCGTGAAGCCGGTGGCCTGATCCTCATGCGCGGCGGTGAAGAGAAAGATGCCGGGCGTGAAGTCGCTGAGATCGCGCCCGCACTCGGCGCCGAATTGTTTGATCTTGACGATGCTCTCGGCGAGCTGTTCGGGGGTGTACATATAGGGCAGCCAACCGTCGGCGAAACGCGCGGCGCGGCGCATGGCGGCGTCCTTGCGGCCCGACACCCAGATCGGCGGGCGCGGCTTCTGGATAGGCAGTGGCTTCAAGCTGAAGTTGTTCATGGTCGTGTAGCGACCATGGAAGGTCACATCGGTTTGCGACCAGGTGCGATGCAGGACTTCAAGCGCTTCGTCCGTGCGCGAACCGCGTTGTTTGACCGGTACGCCGCAGGCTTCGAATTCGTTGGGGTATTCACCGCCCACACCGACACCCAGCATGAAGCGGCCGTTGCTGGCGACATCGAGCGCCGCGCCGAGCTTGGCCAATAGCGCGGCCGGATAGAGTGGCACGAGAGTGATGGCGCTCATCAACTGGATGCGTGTGGTGGCGCCGGCGGCGACACTCAAGGACACGAAGCCATTGGCGGTATCGCCGTAGAAACTCACATGCTCGCCGCAACCCAGTACGTCGAAACCGAGAGCTTCGATACGTCGTGCCGACGCGGCGACGTTATAGGGGGAGCGTAGCGCGGTGCCAAAACGAATCGCTGGGTTGCTCATGGTGCCTGCCTGTCAGTTCGAGATCGAAGGGGCGGACACTGTGCCCGCCGCCAGCAGTGTAAGCGAGCCGGCACGCGGCGCCCACGGCACGGCAATATCACAGCGCGCGCGGTGGTGTGGTCGGCAGGCTATGCATTATCTGGTCGAAGATAACGATAGCGCCAGCCGAGACCTTTTGTTCGGGATGGGCGCTGCAGAACTTGTCCATCGCTTTGAACAGCTTGGTCGAATGGGTGTAGGCCAGTACGTCGACGTCACACGCAATCGCGAGTCCGGTCATGAAGCCCGACAACCACATCTGCGGCGCATCAACTCGCTCGCCGGAGGCGCGGCGCTGCTGCCATTCCTGACAGGGAAAGTCCGCTAGGCTGGTGATGTCGGCGTGTACGCCGCCGCTCAACAGCGCAAGCAGTGCGGTCATGCAACGCAGTGTGTTCGAGATCATCGACCCAGCTCCGCCATCAACACGGGTGACACCCTCGCCGCCCAGGCGTCGAGAGCGTAACGGGCCACGCGCGGCGATGCCAGGCGCGGCGCGTGGCTCAAGCCGGCATCCAGCAGCCGTGCAGGGGCGCGGGCAGGAGTTGGTCAAACCACACTTTCGCCAGCGGTTCGCTGTCGGTCGTCGCACTCTCCCAGATGCCGAGCCAACTGCGATCGGCGGCGGCATCGCGCACCAGGGATAAAAGATAGACATCGTCCTCGCGCGCCGAGCGCGGCACCAGCGCCGGTTCGCTGAGCGCGCACTGGGGACCGACATCGATATCGTGACTCGCGCCTGTCTCTACATCGAAGCGCGTGATGGCATTGAAGCCGCCATCGCGAGGCGCTGACTGGCCGAGCGTCGCGAGCCAGGCGTAGCGATAATCGCGACCCTGTACGTCGCGATGCACGGCGGGAAATTCGCATTCCCGTGCCGCGAGTTCCTGCCACGCTACGCGGCGCGCCGCCAGGTCGACGACGCCACGTCGCAAGCTGCTGCTGCGAGAGGTCTTGCTCGCCACCGTCTCGCCGTCGGAGATCGCGTCCAGCACCCGCTTGGTGGCATCGAAGTCGGGATAGCGCACCAGATCCAGCACCAGCTCGCGGCCACCGGCGCGTTCAAAGGCATTGACCGAGTGCCAGAAGAAAAACGGCTCGGTCTCGATGCGCACGACTTTCTCGGGAGCGTTTAGCGGGATCACCAGCACCGTGGTCGCTTCATCGGCGCGCCATTCCAAGGCCTCGACGAAACTGCGTTTCGCCAACAGTTTGAGACTCGAACACCACAAGGGCGCGAGTACGAATACCAGGTGGTTATCAGTGGCGAAGAAGTCATGCACTTCGTTGACACCCGGCAAGGGGATGGAATGCAGGCGTCGCGCCGCGCCGCTAAATGGCAGTTCAAACAGATCGAGCCACACGCGCTTACCGATGCGTAGTCCGAATTGATAGACCGCGCGCCGACTAGCGACGTGATGGGGATGGGCATTCCAGGCGCCGAGGATGAGGCCGTCCAGATCCGTCTCGCTGCGGTTGTCCAAGGTCGCCGCATCGAGCTCGACCGGCAAGGTGCTTTCGTACAAGGCGAACAGACGGCCCTGCCAGGGCAGCAGATTGATGTTGGCGGTGTTGCGGATCACTGCGGCGCCAAATAGCGCGCCGATACTGCGCGCGCGGCTGAAGGGCTGGCGAAAGCCGCCGTAGCTTGGGCGCGTCGCGCGCTGATCGGCATCGACGCTGGGCGTGTGGGTGATGCGCACCGCGCCCTGCACGCCATGCTCGTCGAAGCGCACCGCGCTGACCGCGCCGATGCCGTCGAACCAATGTGGGCGCGTGCCGATGTTAAAGCGCGCCGGACCGTTGCGATACAAGGTGCCGCGCAGATCACGCGGCACGCGACCTTCGATTTCAAGCGGCTTAAAACCATGTTCGTGGTCGAGTCCACGCAAGGCCGTGACACGGGACGTTGTAATGGCCGGCGAACGGACCTCAGGCACAGTCTGGGCAGGCATGGCAACGACTCTCCGCAGATGGATGAACGATCAATGCTGACAGTGTAAACATACTAGGTGGTTAGAGTTGACAGTGTCAACACCTGCCGGCAGCATGCCGTCATGACACGTGCATACCACCATGGCGATCTGCGTGAGGCCTTGCTTGAGGCTGCGCTGCTCAGTCTCGACGAGCATGCTGAACTGCCCTCGTGGCGGGCGCTGGCGCGCGCCTGCGCGGTCTCACAGACTGCGCCCTACCGGCATTTCGCCAACTTCGATGCATTGCAGGTGGCGGTCGCCGCCGCCTGTTTTCAACGCTTGACCGTGGCGGTGCGCAGTGCGACCAATCGCCTCGAAGATCCTTTCGAACGCTTGGCTGCGGGTCTCAATGCTTACTTTCGTTTCGGCTATCAGCATCCGAGCTGGTATGAGTTGATGTTCGGCCGCAAGCGCGTGTTGCTCGACAATGCCGAGGTGCAGGCGGCTGGCAATGAGGCCTATGGCACCCTGGTGCAGGCGGTCAACGCATGTGGAGTGAAGGACGCTGCGGCGCTGGCTTTTTCGCTGTGGTGCGCGGTGCATGGCCTGGCCGATATCGCCGCTAGCGGTCTGCGTTCGCCCGTGCCGGGCACGCGCCCGCAGGCCTTGCCCGCTGCCGTCATCGCCATGTGCGTCGACCATGTGCGGGCCCACGCGCGCCCGGCGCGGCGTCGCGCGGGCAAACAAAAAGGGGCTTGAGCCCCTTGCCTGTTGCCTCGCGCGGTGATGCTACTCGCCGCGCTGGAAGATGCGCTTGTATTCGAGCGTGCGGCCGAGGTCGGTGCGCCGATATTTGGTCACTATCGTCAGTTCGTTGCCGGCCTCGTTGAGCGTCAGCCGGTCCAACAGTCGATCGCCGCCCTTGATGTCGGTATCGATGACCAGGGTCTGGCCTTCGAAATAGCCGAAGGTGCGGCCCATCTCGTCATGAGCGAACTCGGTGCCTTTGGCCGAATAGGAATTGCCACCCGGGTTGATCGCGAACAGGCGTTTGAACTTCTTGTCGTACAGCATCGCGCACATGCGCGACTGATAGATCTTGATGGTCTTGGACTGCATCACCGTCTCGAGGAGATCCGGCAGTGACCAGTCGACGTCGACGGTGTCTTCGGCGCGGATTTCTTTCGAAGAGCGTTCCTGCTGGGAGAACTTGTCGCCGCCTTGCCTGCGGCTGGAGTCGCCGAACTCCTGTTTGCGGTGGCGCTTGTGCACTCTCATGATTTGTTCTTTGGTGGCCTTGACCGCGTCCTTGTAGGATTCCGATTGCCCTTCATCCAACACCCAGTTGCCGTTCAACTGTTCGGTATCGGCGGCGACCGCCAAGGACAGCGCGATAGAGGCGATGAAGATCAAGCCGACCAGCCGGCGGCGGGCGGCGTGGCGGCGGACAGACAGCTTGTGAGGAGCGAGTGCGAGCATGGTTCTGGTCACGCTTGGAAAATGCCGCCGAAGTTTAGCACCAAGCCCGCACTGTCAGCGCCTCAGGCCAAGGCGTCGGTATGCGCAATGAGCGCGGCGCGGATGCCGGCTTCGCTCATCGAATGGCCGGCGTCCGGCACCACCACCAGCGCGGCCTCGGGCCAGGCACGATGCAGGTCCCAAGCGGAGCGCATCGGACACACCACGTCATAGCGGCCCTGCACGATCACGCCGGGAAGGTGGCGGATGCGTTTGGCGTCGCGCAGCAGTTGATCGTCGCGGCTGAAGAAGCCGTGATTGACGAAGTAATGGGCCTCGATGCGCGCGAAGGCTTCGGCGAAACGGCTGCCGCCAAATTTTTTCACCAGTGCCGCGTCGGTGACGAGCTTGCTGGTACTCGCTTCCCACACTGACCAGGCGCGCGCGGCCTTACGTCGCACCAGCGGGTCGCGGCTGGTCAGGCGCTTGTAATAGGCCGCCAGCAGATCGCCGCGTTCGCGCTTGGGGATGGCATCCCTATAGGCTTCCCAGGCATCGGGATAGAGCTGGCTCGCGCCGTCCTGATAGAACCACGCGACTTCAGCCTCCCGTAACAGGAAGATGCCGCGCAAGACCAAGGCGCGCACCCGCGCCGGAAAAGTTTCCGCGTAAGCCAGCGCTAGGGTACTGCCCCAGCTGCCGCCGAATACCAGCCACTCATCGATACCGAGATGGGCGCGCAGGCGTTCGATGTCGGCGACCAGATCCCAGGTGGTGTTCTCGCGCAATTCAGCGTGCGGTCGACTGCGCCCGCAGCCGCGTTGGTCGAACAGCACGATGCGCCATTTGCGCGGATCGAAATAGCGACGATGGCTGGCGTCACAGCCGCCGCCCGGGCCGCCATGCAGGAACACCAACGGACGACCCGCTGGATTGCCGCATTCCTCGAAATACAAATTGTGCAGCGCGGACACTTTGAGTCGACCGCGACGGTAGGGCTCGATCTCGGGAAACAGTTCGGTCGGTGCGCGGCGACGGCGCGCGAGGCGGACAGTCATGGTGTCGGTTCCAGAGGGTCGGGTTTCAACTCGCGAGCAGTGGCGCGGATGATGCCCCGGCCACGCGCAGCGGTCCAGCCGCACACGGTGTCGGTTGTGGTCGTCGCCACACGCGCTCCTGCGCCAGCAGCCTGTCGGACCTATGGAATCCTCGCAGCAGATTCACCCGAAGTCCGACAGGCTGCTAGTATCCGCACGCCGCAGGCGATCCGCCGGTCGCCCGGCGATTACACCGCAAGCATTCGAGGAGGGGAGATGATTTTTTCGCGCACTAAACTGTGGCCCTGGCTGGGCTTGCTCGGCATTGTCACCGCGCAGGCGCAAGAGAGCGCGCCGAGCGCTACTCAGCCCGATACCGACTGGATGAGCTACAACCAGAACGTCAACGGGCAGCGCTTCGCCGATCTGACCCAGATCACGCCGGCCAATGCGGCGCAACTGGGTGAAGTGTGCCGGCTCAAGGTCGATGAGACCGGTGCCTTCCACACTAGCATCCTTGAAATCGACGGCACGCTGTATTTCACCACCGCCACTGACACTTTGGCGGTCGACGCCACCCATTGCAAAGTGCATTGGCGCCATCACTACGAGGCCGAAGATCCGAGCGGCACGCCGCTCAAGGTCAATCGCGGTCTGGCCTATGCCAACGGTGTGTTGTATCGCGGCACGCTGGACTCGCGCCTGCTCGCCATCGACGTCGCGAGCGGCAAGACGCTGTGGCAATACCAGGTCGGTGAGCCGCAGCAGGGCGAGTTCTTCAGCGCCGCGCCGCAGATCTATCAGGGCCTCGTGATCGTCGGTGCGGCCGGCGGTGACTGGGGCACGCGGGGTCGCGTGATGGCTTTCGATGCCAAGAGCGGTCGTGAAGTGTGGCGCTTCTACACCATTCCACGCGGCAACGAGCCAGGCGCCGATTCGTGGAAGGATCAGCAGAGCGCGCAAACCGGCGGCGGTGGCACCTGGAGTACCTACGCGCTCGACATCGCGGCCGGCGAAGTGTTCGTGCCGGTCGGCAATCCGACGCCCGATCTGCTGCCGCATCTGCGTCCGGGCGAGAATCTCTACACCGACAGCATGGTGGTGCTCGACGCCGCGACCGGCAAGATGAAGTGGTATCACCAGCTGTTGTCCAACGATGGTCAGGATCTCGATCTCGGGGCGAGCCCGATGCTGTACTACAACAGCCGGGGCGAACGCATGGTCGCGCTCGGTGCCAAGGACGGTTATGTCTACGGTGTTAATCGTGAAAATCAGCAGCGCGTATTCAAGACGCCCGTCACCACCATCAAGAACGCCGGCGTGCGCGCCGATGCTACCGGTGTCGAAATCTGCCCGGGCCCCTTGGGTGGTGTGGAATGGAATGGCCCGGCCTTCGATCGCACCAACAAGGCCATTGTCGTCGGCAGCGTTGACTGGTGTGCGATTGAAACCGCCGAAGAAGGCTTCAAGTTCAAGCCGGGGCAATTCAACCTAGGGGGCACCTTCAAGTTCTCCGACGTCGCGCGTGGCTGGATCACGTCTCTCGATGCCGACATCGGCGCGGTGCGCTGGAAGTTCGAAACGCCGGGACCGATGGTGTCGGGCATTGTGCCGACCGCCGGCGGCGTGATCTTCGCGGGGGATATGAAGGGCAATTTCTTCGCCCTGTCCTCGACCGATGGCAAGGAGTTGTACCGCGCCCAGACCGGCGGCGCGATGGCGGGCGGTGTGATCAGCTACAACCAGAAGGGACGTCAGTACGTCGCGGCGGTGGCCGGCAACGTCTCGCGTCTGACTTTCGGTGTGACGGGCAGCCCGACGCTGCTGATCTATGCCTTGGGCGGCAACGGCAAGGGTGGCGCGGCGCCGGTCGCATCCGCACCTGTGTCGTCTTCGCTGGCAACGGCCAGTGGCGCTGAGATCTACGGCAAAATCTGCGCGAATTGCCATGGTGGTAATGGTGAAGGCGCGAATGGCCCAGCCTTGAAGGGTCTCTCGGCGCGCATGGATCTGGCCAAGACCATTCAATGGATCGAGAACCCCTCGGCCAGGATGCCCAAGCTCTATCCCGAGCCGCTCAATGAGCAGGCGGTGAAGAGCGTGGCGGCCTACGTGCAGGGCCTCAAGTAGCTTCCCCCTGCAGGTGCGAATGAATTCGCACCTGCAGGAGATCCATCCGCAATGCAGACCTTCGCTTCGCCATCCGTTACATTGCCGGCATGAGCGAAGACCCGGCCCGCATCGAGAGCATCAGCGCCGTCACGGTATTCACCGTCGACATGGCGCGTGCGGTGCGCTTCTTCGAGGCGCTCGGCATGACGCGCAGCTACGGCGGACCCCAGGCGCCCTTCACCAGTTTTCATGCGGGCAGCGGTTATGTGAACGTCGCGCTGGGGCGGCCGCCGGAGCGTTTGTGGGGACGCGCCATCCTCTATGTGGCTGATGTCGATGCCATGTATGCGCGGGTGCTCGTGGCTGGCTATCAACCCTCGACCGTACCGACTGACGCGCCCTGGGGCGAACGTTATTTCCATGTGCGCGATCCCGATGGCAATGAATTTTCCTTTGCGCGCCCCTTGGTTCAAATGGTGACCTCATGAGATTACTGTCGCTGGCGCTGTGCTTGGTGGTGGCGCCGCTCGCGGTCAGCGCTGGCGAAGCTCCGCAAGTCGGGTTGCTTGAGCTCTACAACTACTATGAATATTCGCCGGCCTTGTTGTCTTCAGGGCAACCGACCCGCGAACAATTTCCGGCGATTGCCAAGGCGCATGTCGAGGCTGTCATCAACCTCGCGCCGGTTACCGATCCCGGTGCGCTGGCAGACGAAGAAGCCGTGGTGACCAAACTCGGCATGGCGTATGTGCACATTCCAGTCAACTGGGATCATCCACCGCGCGCCGACGTCAAAAGCTTCTTGGACGCGATGGCAAAATTCCACGGCAAGCGGGTGCTGGTGCACTGTTACGCCGGCTCGCGCGCATCGGCTTTCGTGTTTCTATATCGTGTGCTGGCGCTCGGCGCGGAACGCCTCCCCGCGCGCACTACACTGGAAGCGATCTGGGCAAATAATCCCGGTTACGAATTAGCGGTGGTCCCGCAGTGGCGGCAGTTGATAGATGATGTGCTGGCAGCAAATTCGCGCTGACCGTGCGCATCCCGGAGACGACGGACAAGACGGATGAGTAAATCTCTCAAAGAACAGTTGTTGGCGGCGGGCTTGGTCAAGCAGAAACAAGTGCACCAGGTCGAGAAGGAAAAGCACAAGCAGGCACGTCAGCAGCCCAAGCCCAAGGCGGCGGTCAAGGCCGCCATGCTGACGCCGGCCCAGCTCGAAACACAGAAGGCGCAAGCCGAGAAGACCGCGCGCGATCGTGAACTGAATCGCCAGCGTCAGGCCGACAGAGAACGTCGCGCCGTCATTATCCAGCTCGAACAGATCATCGACGGAGCGAAGCTCGACACCAAGTCCGGTGAGACGCCGTTTCGCTTCGTAGTGAAGGGCAAGATCAAGAAAATTTATGTGACCGCCGAGCAACACGCCGCGTTGGTCAAGGGCAGCTTGGGCGTGGTGCGTTTCCGTGAGGGCCTGGCGGTGGTGACGCGCGAAATCGCCGAGCGCATCGCCGCACGCGACGTGCGCACGCTGCTGGTGTTGCGCGATGGCAGCGAGCCCGACATCGTCGAAGATCCTGCTTATGCCGATTACAAAGTGCCGGACGACTTGATGTGGTGAAGCGTTGGGCAATCATGGCGAGCCATGTCGGCGTGCTGCTGGCAGGTCTCACGTCGCCGCTCATGACCCACGCTGCTGACACCCTGCAATTGCGTTCGCCTGCCTTCAGCGCGGGCGGCGCCATTCCACTGCAATACACCTGCGAAGGCGAGAACCACCCGCCGCCGCTCAGCTGGTCCAATGTACCGGTCGGCACCCAGAGTCTGCTCTTGATAGTCGATGATCCGGACGCGCCCGATCCTGCCGCGCCACGCATGACCTGGGTGCATTGGTTGTTGTACGACCTGCCGCCTGACGTGCAGGGCTTGGCCGGCGGCACGACGGCGCTGCCGCAAGGCAC